>NZ_JBFBDY010000290.1:0-8031 GCF_040683475.1 Kitasatospora sp. NPDC093558
GCTTGACCCAGCGCGGGTCCACCACGGTCGCGGTGATGCCCTGAGCGGCCAGCAGGTCGGCGACCTCCAGGCTGGTGCCGGCCATCGCGCCGACCGAGACGATCAGCACGTCGGCGCGGTGCGCCCCGGCGGACTCCGCGGCGGCGCGCAGCACGTCCATGCCGCCGATCCGGCCGACGGCGGCGACGGCCGGGCCGACCGTGCCCTTGGAGTAGCGCACGACCGTCGGCGCGTCCTTGACCTCGACGGCCTCGCGCAGCTGGGCGCGCAGCTGGTCGGCGTCGCGCGGGGCGGCCAGCCGCAGGGTCGGGACGACCTGCAGGATCGACATGTCCCACATGCCGTTGTGCGAGGCGCCGTCGTTGCCGGTGACGCCCGCCCGGTCGAGCACGAAGGTGACGCCCAGCTTGTGCAGGGCGACGTCCATCAGGACCTGGTCGAAGGCGCGGTTCAGGAAGGTCGCGTAGACGGCGACGACCGGGTGCAGGCCGCCGGTGGCCAGGCCCGCGGCGCTGGTGACGGCGTGCTGCTCGGCGATGCCGACGTCGAAGATCCGCTTCGGGAAGGCCTCCGCGAACGGGGCGAGGCCGACCGGGTGGAGCATGGCGGCGGTGATGCCGACCACGTCCTCGCGCTCGTGGCCGATCGCGACCATCTCCTCGGCGAAGACGGACGTCCAGTCCTTGCCCGCGCTCTTGATCGGCAGGCCGGTCTCCGGGTGGATCACGCCGACCGCGTGGAAGCGGTCCTCGTCGTTGTTCTCGGCGGCGTGGTAGCCGCGGCCCTTCTCGGTGAGGCAGTGCACGATCACCGGGCCGCCGAAGCCGCGCGCCTTGGTCAGCGCGGACTCCAGGGCGGTGAGGTCGTGGCCGTCGATCGGGCCGATGTACTTGAGGCCGAGGTCCTCGAACATGCCCTGGGGGGCGATGAAGTCCTTGAGGCCCTTCTTGGCGCCGTGCAGCGTCTCGAACAGCTGCTGGCCGACCACCGGGGTGCGCTGCAGCGCGTCCTTGCCCCAGGAGAGGAAGCGCTCGTAGCCCTGGGTGGTGCGCAGCGTGGAGAGGTGGTTGGCCATGCCGCCGATGGTCGGCGAGTAGGAGCGCTCGTTGTCGTTGACGACGATGACGACCGGGCGGTCCTTGGCGTCGGCGATGTTGTTGATCGCCTCCCAGGCCATGCCGCCGGTGAGCGCGCCGTCGCCGATGACGGCGACGACCGGGTCGCTGTTGCCCTTGAGCTGGTTGGCCTTGGCCAGGCCGTCGGCGTACGAGAGCACGGTGGAGGCGTGCGAGTTCTCGATCACGTCGTGCTCGGACTCGGCGCGGGACGGGTAGCCGGACAGGCCGCCCTTCATCCGCAGCATCGAGAAGTCCTGGCGGCCGGTGAGCAGCTTGTGGACGTAGCTCTGGTGGCCGGTGTCGAAGAGGATGCGGTCGCGCGGGGAGTCGAAGACCCGGTGCAGCGCGATGGTGAGCTCCACCACGCCGAGGTTGGGGCCGAGGTGGCCGCCCGTCTTGGAGACCTCCGTCACCAGGAAGGTCCGGATCTCCTGCGCCAGTGCGGCCAGCTGTCCGGGCGTGAGCCGGTCGAGATCGCGCGGTCCCCGAATGCGGGTCAGCAGGGCCACCCGTTCCTCCTCGTTCAGTGTTCGCGGACCGCGGCCGGTCCGACGGGCGTCGCTGCCCGGTGTGCCGGTGCGCCTCGACGGTCCGCTGCGACGGTCGTGGTCGGTGCCGACCGGTCGAGTCTAATGTCCGCCTGCCGGACACCGAGCGGCGCGCCCGGTGCCACCGGCCGGTGATGGACGATCCCCGAGGTGACGGGGGTCCGGGCGGGACCGGGTCGCGTCAAGCCCGGTTGACGGAGGCGGCGGCGAGGGCGCCCGACTCGCCCATCTCGCTCATCACGAGCGCCAGCGCGCCCAGCACCTCCGCGCGGCCGCCCAGGGTGCCGGGGACCACGGACAGCTGGCGGGCGGCGCTCGGGATCGCGTAGCGGGCGACCGAGTCCCGGATCGGGCCCAGCACCAGCTCACCGGCCTCGGCGAGGTCGCCGCCGAGGATCACCCGGCGCGGGTTGAGCAGGTTGCACAGGGTCGCGACGCCGGTGCCGATCTGCCGGCCGGCGTCGGCGATCACCCGGCGGCAGCCGAGGTCGCCCTGCTGGGCCAGCTCGACGAGCTTGGGCAGGGTGAGGTCCGGGCCGAGGGTGGAGGAGAGCAGGGAGAGCAGGTAGCGGGAGCCGACGAAGGTCTCCAGGCAGCCGCGGTTTCCGCAGCGGCAGACCGGCCCGGCCTCGTCCAGCGTGATGTGCCCTATCTCACCGGCGGTGCCGCCCGGGCCGCGGTAGATCTGGCCGTTGACCACCAGGCCGGCGCCGACGCCGCTGGCGATCTTGATGTAGGCGAGGTCGCTCAGGCCGCGGCCGGCGCCCCAGACCAGCTCGCCGAGCGCGCCGAGGTTGGCGTCGTTGTCGACGTGCACCGGCATGCCGAGCCGCTCGGCCAGTTCGCGGCCGGGGGCGATGCCCGTCCAGCCGGGCAGGATCGCGGTGGAGCCGAGCGCGCCGGTCTCCACGTCGATCGGGCCCGGCACGCCGAGGCCGACGCCGATCACCTTGTCCGGGCGGAAACCGGCCTGCGCCAGGAGCCGCTCGACCATGGCCTCGGCGCGGTCGAAGCCCTGGGCGGCGGAGACGTCGACGTCGATCGGGGCGCTCTCCTCGGCGAGCACCCGGTGCGCGAGGTTGCCGACCGCGACCCGCAGGTGGGTGTGGCCGAAATCGATGCCGACGACGATGCCGGCGTCGCCGCTGAGCGAGACGCTGCGGGCCCGGCGGCCGCCGGAGGAGGTGTCGGCGACGACGACGGTGCCGCTCTCCTTCAGTTCCCGCACGATGTTGGAGACGGTGGCCGCCGAGAGGCCGGTGCCGCGGGCGATCTCGGCCTGGGTCAGCGAGCCGGCCATCCGCACGGCCCGCAGCACGCGCTCCAGGTTCGCCCGGTGCAGCGATGACTGCGAGCCCGGTGTGTCCGTCGCCATGATCCACCATCCCAAGGGGGCGGGGACCCCTCCGCCGGGCGTCCCCTTCAACTCCTGAAGCCTACGGCTCCGAGTGGGAGGTGGGGGTGTTGGAGGCGGGATCAGGGGGCGGTGAGGGTGACGGCGGGCGCGCGGCGGCGGGGACGGGAGGGGGTGGGGAGGGTGGGAGGTGGGGCTCGTCGGGGCGCGGGGGCGTTGAGGTGGTGGGGGGATCCCGAGGGGGTACCGGGGGGCTTTCGGGCTCCTGCCAGCAGCCGAAAACCGGTCACCACTACCATGGTGCCCAATCTCACGCGTCCCACCGGACCGCGGACGGTCGCGGCAGGGGACGAATCCAGACATGACGGGGAATCAGATGGCAGGGGATCACCCTACGCCGGGGGCAGGCGAAACACCGGGCAGCGGCCCGCAGGACAACCGCGGCGTCTCGTTCGGGCGCCAGCCCGGCGTCGACCCGGCCGCCGTCGCCGACCAGATGACACAGCTCGACGGCTCGGCGATCCCGGGCCCGGCCGCGCCCGCGGGACCGCCGGCCCAGCCGCCGGCGCCGCCCGCGGCCGCGCCGCCGACCGGCCCGGCCTACGCGCCGACCGCCGCGGCGTTCCCCTCCCAGGCCCCGCCGCCCCCGGCCGCCGCGCCCGTCGGCCCGTACGACCCGGTGGCCGGCGGCGGGCAGACGTACGGCGGCGGCTACGGCTACCCGCAGGAGCAGCAGCAGGGCGGCTACACCTACCCGGCCGCGCCGGTGCCGGCCGCGCCCAAGCAGCGCAACCCCGTGATGCTGTGGGGCGGCATCATCGGCGGCGTGCTGGCGATCGCCATCGTCGCCGCACTGATCGTGCTCATCAAGCAGCCCGACAGCCCCGACAACTCGGTCGCGAGCACCGGCGGGACCACGAGCGGCACCTCCGGCGACAGCGGCAGCAGCACCACCACCGGGACCACCAGCGGCAGCAGCACCGCCGGCGGCAACTCCGGTGGCACCGGGGGCACCGGCGGCACCGGCGGCGGCGCGGGCTACAACGTCGCCTGGTCCGTCCCGAAGGCCGCCGACTCGGACGGCAGCAACCAGATGCTCGGCGTCTGGGTCACCGACAAGGTCACCGTGCGCGTGGACGCCAACGGCATCCGCGCGTACAACGTGTCGGACGGCAAGGCCGCGTGGACGATCCCGGTGCCGGCCGGCGCCAAGGAGCTGTGCGCGGCGTCGTACGGCGTCAACTCCAAGAGCGTCGGCGCCGTCGCCTTCAACACCGGTGACAGCGACTGCTCCACCATGGGCGCCGTCGACCTCACCACGGGCAAGATGACCTGGAGCGTCAAGGTCTCCAACGACCGCATCTCCTCCCCGACCCTGGCCGTCACCGACAAGGTCGTCGCCATCGGCGGCCGGGTGGTCGGCGCGGTCAACATCGACAACGGCAGCACCATCTGGTCGTGGAAGCCGCGCGACAACAGCTGCACCGTCACCGGCCGCGCGGCCGGCGCCCAGATCGTGATCAGCGACCGCTGCTACGAGAGCACCCCCAAGTCCCAGCTGTACGTGGTGGACTCGGAGACCGGCGCGCAGAAGAGCACGCCGCTCGCGCTCGCCGGCAACATCGAGGCGGTCGACAAGGTCGTCTCCGACCAGCCGCTCGTGGTGCTCATCACCAACGGCACCAACGGCGACTACGTCCTGCCGTTCGACAAGGCCGACAAGCCGGGCACCGCCATGTCGGTCAAGGAAGCGGGTTCCGACAGCCTGCGCCTGTCCGGCCAGGGCGACGGGATCAGCCAGAACGTGGTCAGCGGCAACATCCTGTACGTGCAGGTCACCGGCTCCAAGGACGCCGTCAACGCGTACGACCTGACCAGCGGCAAGCGGCTGTGGTCGGCCTCCAACCCGACGGCCAACCAGGACATCCGGCTCGTCTCCGGCATCGACAAGGACGGCAAGGTCCGCGCCATCCTCACCCAGGGCTACAAGAAGCCCGCGCGGCTGGTGACGCTCTCGCCGACCGACGGTTCGACGACCGACCTCGGGACGCTGGCGATGCCCGACAGCCTGGACATCGGCGCCGGCCTGAACGAGTACCGGATGCCGCAGGACGCCACCGCGGTGTACGGCTTCGCGCGGTACGGCTCGGACTCGCCGCTCACCAAGTGGGCGAAGAAGTGACGCAGGACTGACGTCCTCTCGGGAGGGGCGGGTCGGGGCTTCGGCCCCGGCCCGCCCCTCTCTCGTCGTCTCTCGTCGTCTCTCGTCGGCCTGCGCCGGTCCCTCTCCGGCGCCGGTCGTGGACGCGGCCGTCCGCCTGCGATTATTCGGCGGGCTCGTGCGTTGGTCATGGGAAGATGCGCAACACCAGCCCGACGAAGGAGTTCAGCGAGTGCCCGGCACCAACCTGACCCGTGAGGAGGCCCGCACCCGGGCCGACCTCCTGCACGTGGACGCGTACGACATCGAGCTCGACCTCGGCACCGCCCGCGAGGGCGGGACCTTCCGGTCCACCACCGTCGTCCGGTTCACCGCCACGACCCCCGGCGCGGACACGTTCATCGACCTCGTCGCCCCGGGCGTCGAGGAGATCACCCTCAACGGCACCGCGCTCGACCCCGCGAGCTTCGCCGACAGCCGCATCCCGCTGCCGGGCCTCGCCGCCGAGAACGAGCTGCGCGTCGTCGCGAACTGCGCCTACACCAACACCGGCGAGGGCCTGCACCGCTTCGTCGACCCGGTCGACGGCGAGACCTACCTGTACACCCAGTTCGAGGTGCCGGACGCCCGCCGCGTCTTCGCCAGCTTCGAACAGCCCGACCTGAAGGCCGCGTTCACCTTCACCGTCACCGCCCCCAAGGGCTGGGTCGTCGTCTCCAACTCGCCGACGCCGCAGCCGACCGGCGACGGGGACACCCAGGTGTGGGCGTTCGAGCCGACCGGCCGCATCTCCACCTACATCACCGCGCTGATCGCCGGCCCGTACGTCGGCGTCTTCGACAGCTACGAGAACGGCGACCAGAAGGTGCCGCTCGGCGTCTACTGCCGGCCCTCGCTGCGCGAATTCCTCGACGCCGAGGCCGTGTTCGAGGTCACCAAGCAGGGATTCGACTACTTCCAGGAGAAGTTCGACTTCCCGTACCCGTTCGCCAAGTACGACCAGCTGTTCGTCCCGGAGTTCAACGCCGGCGCGATGGAGAACGCGGGCGCCGTCACCCTGCGCGACCAGTACGTGTTCCGCTCCAAGGTCACCGACGCCGCCTACGAGGCCCGCGCCGCGACGATCCTGCACGAGCTCGCCCACATGTGGTTCGGCGACCTCGTCACCATGGAGTGGTGGAACGACCTCTGGCTGAACGAGTCCTTCGCCACCTTCGCCGAGGCCGTCTGCCAGGCCGAGGCCCCCGGCTCCAAGTGGCCCAACTCCTGGACCACCTTCGCCAACCAGATGAAGACCTGGGCGTACCGGCAGGACCAGCTGCCGTCCACCCACCCGATCATGGCCGAGATCAACGACCTGGAGGACGTCCAGGTCAACTTCGACGGCATCACGTACGCCAAGGGCGCCTCGGTGCTCAAGCAGCTCGTCGCCTACGTCGGCCAGGACGCCTTCTTCCAGGGCGTGCAGGCCTACTTCAAGCGCCACGCCTGGGGCAACACCCGCCTCGGCGACCTCCTCGGCGCGCTGGAGGAGGCCAGCGGACGCGACCTCAAGGCGTGGTCCAAGGCCTGGCTGGAGACCGCCGGCATCAACGTGCTGCGGCCCTCGATCGTCCTCAACACCGACGGCGAGATCGAGTCCTTCACCGTCCTCCAGGAGGCCCCCGCCCTCCCCGCCGGCGCCAAGGGCGAGGCCGTGCTGCGCCCGCACCGCATCGCCATCGGCCTGTACGAACTCGCCGACGGCGAGACGCTCGTGCGCACCGACCGGATCGAGCTCGACGTCGACGGGCCGCGCACCGAGGTGCCGGAGCTCGTCGGACGGCACCGGCCGGCCGTCGTCCTGCTCAACGACGACGACCTCTCCTACGCCAAGATCCGGCTCGACGAGGACTCGCTCGCCGTCGTCACCGAGCACCTCGGCGCCTTCACCGAGTCGCTGCCCCGCGCCCTGTGCTGGGCCTCCGCCTGGGACATGACCCGCGACGGCGAACTCGCCGCCCGCGACTACCTGTCGCTCGCGCTCTCCGGCATCGGGCGCGAGAGCGACATCGGCGTCGTCCAGTCCGTGCAGCGGCAGGTCAAGCTCGCCCTCGACGCCTACACCGACCCGGCGTGGCGCGAGGAGGGCCTCGGCCGCTGGGCCGCCGCCGCCGAGGAGCACCTGCGCGGTGCCGAGGCCGGCAGCGACCACCAGCTCGCCTGGGCCCGCACGCTCGCCGCCGTCGCCCGCACCGACGGACAGCTCGACCTGCTCGCCGGACTGCTCGACGGGACCGCCGAGATCAAGGGCCTGGCCGTCGACACCGAGCTGCGCTGGACCCTGCTGGTCCGGCTGGCGGCCACCGGGCGCGCCGACGAGGCCGCCATCGCCGCCGAGCTGGAGCGCGACAACACCGCGGCCGGCCAGGAGCACGCCGCCACCTGCCGCGCGGCGCGGCCCACCGCCGAGGCCAAGGCACAGGCCTGGGCGGCGGTCGTCGAGTCCGACGAGCTCACCAACTACGTGCAGGAGGCGACGATCGTCGGCTTCCAGCAGGCCGACCAGCGGGAACTGCTCGAGGCGTACGGGGCGAAGTACTTCGCGGCCGTCAAGGGCATCTGGGAGACCCGCAGCCACGAGATCTCGCAGCAGATCATCGGCGGGCTGTACCCGGCGCTGCAGGTGACGCAGGCGACGGTCGACGCCACCGACGCGTGGCTGGCCGCGGCCGACCCGGCGCCGGCGCTGCGGCGCCAGGTGGTCGAGGCCAAGGCCGGGGTCGAGCGGGCGCTGCGGGCGCAGGCCGCCGACCGGGCGGCCGGGGGGCGCTAGCCCCGGGCCCTGGGAACGCCGAAGGGGCGCCGGAC
>NZ_JBFBDY010000291.1:0-8026 GCF_040683475.1 Kitasatospora sp. NPDC093558
GACGCGGCCCGGCTGCGCCGGCTCGCCGACCGGTACGCGCCGGGGAGGGTCGTGTTCACCGGCGGGCTCGACCACGCCACGACCACCGACCACTACGCCGCCGCCGACGTGTTCGCGATGCCGTGCCGCACCCGGCGGGCCGGGCTGGAGGCGGAGGGCCTGGGCATCGTCTTCCTGGAGGCGTCCGCCGCCGGGCTCCCGGTCGTCGTCGGCGACTCGGGCGGCGCGCCGGACACGGTCCTGGACGGGGTCACCGGCCGGGTGGTCGACGGCCGCTCGCCGGCCGCGGTCGCCGCCGCTCTCGCCGAGACGCTCACCTCGCCGGAGGAGCGGGCGCGGCGCGGCACGGCGGGCCGGGAGTGGGTGGCCCGGCACTGGTCCTGGGAGGGCTCGGCGGAGCGGCTGAACCGGCTGCTGGACCCGGACCTGCCGATCACCGTCATGACGGCTGCTCTCCGCGCAGGTACGCCAGCACGGCCAGGACCCGACGGTTGCCTTCGCTCGGGTCGAGGTCGAGCTTCATGAAGACGTTGCTCGCATGCTTGACCACGGACGCCTCGGTCACCGTCAGCCGCCGGGCGATGGCCTGGTTGTTGAGGCCTTCGGCCATCAGCGCGAGCACCTCGCGCTCGCGCGGCGTCAGCCTCGACAGCGGTCCGTCGGAGGCCTTCAGCAGCACCCGGATCACCTCCGGGTCGACGACGGTCTGCCCGCCGGCGACCCGGTCCAGCGCGTCGAGGAACTCGGAGACCTCGCCCACCCGGTCCTTGAGCAGGTAGCCGAGGCCGCCCCCGTCCGCCGCGGGGCCGGTGAACAGCTGCTTGGCGTAGGCGGTCGCCACGTACTGGGAGAGCACCAGGACGGGCAGGCCGGGGTGCCTGGCGCGCAACTCCAGTGCGGCGCGCAGCCCTTCGTCGCGGAAGTCCGGCGGCATCCGTACGTCGGTGAGGACGACGTCGGGCCGGTCGGCGTCCACCGCGCGCGCCAGTTCGGCGGCGTCGCCGACGGCGGCCACCACCTCGTGGCCGACCCGGGTGAGCACCTCCACCAGTCCGGCCCTGAGCAGGACGGCGTCCTCGGCGAGCACTACGCGGAGCACGGCACCTCCACCCGCAGCCGGGTCGGTCCGCCGACGGGACTGCTCACGATGAGCCTGCCTTTCAGGATCGCCACCCGGTCGGCCAGCCCTTGCAGCCCGGACCCGGCGGACGGATCGGCGCCGCCGCGTCCGTCGTCGCTGACGACCAGGACCAGCCGGTCGCCCGCCAGCCGGCCGTGCACGGCGACCGCCCCTGCACCGCTGTGCTTGGCCGCGTTGGCCAGGGCCTCGTTGACGGTGAAGTACGCCGTCGTCTCCACCGGTCCCGGCAGCCGCCGCGGCAGGTCGATGTCGACGGTGACCGGAACGGGGTTGCGCAGGGCGAGCTCCTCCACCGCCGCGGCCAGGCCGTGGTCCGTCAGCCACCTGCGGATGGATGTCGCGGACGAGGCTGCGCAGCTGCTCCAGCGCCTGGCGGGCCTCGCCGCGGGCCCGGGCGATCAGGGGCAGCGCGGCGCCCTGACCATGACCCTGGGCCTGCCCGCGCAGCTCCAGTTCGGCCAGGCCCAGGGTCATGGTCAGGGCGACGAGCTGCTGCTGGGCACCGTCGTGCAGGTCCCGCTCGATGCGGCGCCGCTCGGCCTCGAACGCGTCCACGAGCCTGGCCCGGGAGCGGGTCAGCTCGATGATCCGGCGGCCGAGGTCCTCCTCGCGGGCGGAGAGCAGGAATCGGGCCGTCCTGACCTGCGCCCCGGCGAGCAGCCCGCCCGCGTAGGCGGCCAGCACCAGGCCGACGAGCCCCGCCGCCGTACCCGGCAGGCCGCCGACCGGATCGGAGATCGACCGGCCCGGGATCAGCATCACCGTGTCGGGGGCTATCGCCCACACGATCACCGGGGTCACGAGCAGCATCGCCGAGAGGGCCAGGAGAGCGGTGAAGCCGAGGCCGGCTGCGGTGAACACGGTGGCGAACAGCAGGGTGTAGGCCAGCTCGCGCCAGGTGGCGCGTTCCTTGAACCGGGTCCGCAGCCACGGCCACGCGCCGGCACCGGGCAGCGAGGCGTGCGGGTCGGGCAGCGGCACCGGCTCCACGATCCGCAGCCGGAGCCGCTCCAGTGCGGCCACCGGGATCCCGACGACCGGGACGCCTGCCAGGACCAGCAGCCCGACCCCGACCACCGACAGCCCCACGCCCACGGCGAGCAGCAGCGCTAAGACCGTGAGCAGCAGGACGCCGAGCACGGTGCCGCTCAGCAGGAACGCCCAGGCGCGCAGCGGCCACAGGGACCGGAGGAAGCGGTCGGGGCGCCGCCGCACGGCCTCCCAGACGGCGACGGTCATCGTGGCGGGCCCTCCCGTGAGTTCGGGGAACGCCTCCCCGCATGCTCCGTACAAGATCCACTGTAGCCGGTCGCGGATCCCGCCCGCCGAGGGGCGACCGGCACAGGTGCGCCCTGACTGTCGCCACTTGCACCATAGGTGCTCAGAGTTGCAAATTCTGTCGCCATTATTGACGCCAATGAGCAATCACAGTGCACTGGTTGCGCACTCCTCCTCAGCCCCCCGACGCAAGGAGTCCGCCATGCCGTCCCTCCGCACGTCCCGGCGCAGAATCGCGGCCGGCGCACTTTCAGCCGTCCTGCTTGTCCTGCCACTCGCCCCCACCTCCCACGCCGCACCCACCGCCACCTCCGGCGACGGCCGGGCGCTCGCCGTCACCCCGCCCATGGGCTGGAACGACTGGGCCCACTACCAGTGCGGCATCGACGAACGGACCGTCACCGCCAACGCCGACGCCCTGGTCTCCACCGGCCTCGCCGCCAAGGGCTACGACACCGTCACCGTGGACGACTGCTGGATGTCCACCACCCGCGACACGAGCGGCAACCTCACCGCCGACCCGGCCAAGTTCCCGCACGGCATGGCCTGGCTCGGCTCCTACCTGCACACCCGCGGGCTGAAGTTCGGCATCTACGAGGACGCCGGCTCCACCACCTGCGGCGGCTACCCCGGCAGCGGCATCGGCGCGAACGGCGAACCCGACCACTTCGCCCAGGACGCCGCCGCCTTCGCCGCATGGGGCGTCGACTACCTCAAGCTCGACGGCTGCAACCTCCGCCTCGCCCCCGGCCAGACCCAGGAACAGGCCTACCGCCAGGCGTACGACGCCCAGTCCGCCGCGCTCCGGGCCTCCGGCCGCGACATCGTGTTCTCCGAGTCCGCGCCCGCCTACTTCCAGAGCGGCGAGTGGGGCAACCGGACCTGGTACGACGTGCTCTCCTGGGTCGGCCAGGACGGCCAACTCTGGCGCGAGGGCTACGACATCGCCACCTACGACGCCGCCCACCCCAACGCGAGCCGCTGGTCCAGCGTGCTCGGCAACTACGGCTACAACCGCTGGATCGGCTCCTTCGCCTCCCCCGGCAACTGGAACGACCCCGACTTCCTGATCGCCGGTGACTCCGGCCTCACCGACGACGAGGCACGCAGCCAGGTGGCCCTCTGGTCGATGATGGCCGCCCCGCTGATCCTCTCCTCCGACGTCTCCCACCTCACCCCCGCGGGTCTGGGCGCGCTCGGCAACACCGACCTCATCGCCGTCGACCAGGACCCGCTGGGCCGTCAGGCCGGCGTGGTGTCCGCCACGTCCGCCACGTCCAGCGCCGACGTCCTGGCCCGGCCGCTCGCCAACGGGGACCGCGCGGTCGCGGTGCTGAACCGCTCGAACACCGCACAGAGCGTCACCGTCCCACTGTCGAACATCGGGCTGCCCGGCTGCACCGCGACGGCCAAGGACCTGTGGACCGGACAGACGTCGGCCGTCTCCGCCTCCCTGAGCCAGACCGTCCCGGCCCACGGCACCGCCGTCTGGCGGCTCACCCCCGGCGCCGGCTGCGGCCCCGCCGTCCCGACCGGGCAGTTCACCGGCAACGGCGCCAAGTGCATGGACGACACCGCGAGCGGCACCGCGGACGGCACCGCCGTGATCCTCTACGACTGCACCGGCAACCCCAACCAGCGCTGGACGAGGAACGCCGACGCCACCGTCCGCACCCTCGGCAAGTGCCTCACCGCCACCGGCACTTCGGCCGGCAGCCGGGTCGTGCTCGGCACCTGCACCGGTAGCACCCTCCAGCAGTGGTCCCCCACCCCTGACGGCACCCTCACCGCCGCCGGCCTCTGCCTGGACGTGACGGGCGGCGCCACCACCTCCGGCACGGCGCTGGAGCTGTGGACCTGCGGCAGCCACCAGGCCAACCAGTACTGGTCGCTCCCGGTCTGACCGATCCGACCGGTTCCGACCAGTCCGACCAGTCCGACCAGTCCGACCGGAACGAGGCACGACGGGCGGGGGCTTCGGCCCCTGCCTCAGCCGTCGAGCAGCACCTCCTCCTACGGCGCGGGCGGCGGGTCGAGGACGTCCCGGATCCGGCCGACGCGCGCGAGCAGCGACTCAACTGCTGGATCTGCCCGTAGCCGACCGCCCCGCAGGCCCTGGCTATGGCAGCTTGGAGGCATGAGCGACACGACCACGCCCCCGCCGCACCGCACCCTGATCGTGCTGCGCCACGCCAAGTCCGCGTGGCCGCCGGGCGTCCCGGACGAGGAACGCCCGCTGGGCCCGCGCGGACGGCGCGACGCGCCGGAGGCCGGCCGGTGGCTGCACGACCGCGGCCTGCTGCCGGACGCGGTGGTGTGCTCACCGGCGCGACGGGCACGCGAGACGTGGGAACTGGCCTCCGCCGAACTGCCGCAAGCTCCTGCCGCGACCTTCGACCCCAGGGTGTACACCGCCGACGCCGACGACCTCATCCCGGTGCTGCGCGAACAGCCCCGCCACGCGACGACCGTCCTCCTGATCGGCCACAACCCGGCCCTCGAAGACCTGATCCTCGACCTGGCCGCCGACACGGGCGGCGAGGCCCTCGACCGCATCCGGGAGAAGTACCCGACCAGCGGCATCGCCGTGCTGGAACTCCCCGACGCATGGCCCGAACTGGGCTCGTCCCCGGCCCGCCTCGTCGACTTCGCCATCCCCCGCGGCACACGCCCCTGACCGGCACTCGGAACCGCCTGGGCCCTATGCGAAACGGCCAACGAGCGGACGGCCGCCGCGCCCCGACCCCGTCGCCCGCACGGCGACCGCCCGCACCGGCGGCGGCGCGGCGGCGATCACACCCGCCAGGCCGTCCGGCCCGCCACCCTTCTCGTGCTCTCGCTCTCGCACTGACACAGCATCAACTCCGCGGTCGGGCAGCCGTCGCCGATTTTCGACACTCCGAACAAAATCGCGAAAATGAAAGGTTATTCACATCATCCGAAACCACTACTATTCCAGCTTCATGCCGTTCGCATGGAAATCTCCCCTATGATGTGCAGCGCCGGAAATGCTACCCTAGAAAGGATGAAAAAATGAGCGACAATGCCGACACTCGGGCCTAGTTCGACGAGATCGACACCGACGGCGACGGCTTCATCACCGCCGACGAGCTGAAGGCGTTCCTGCAGCGGAACCCGAAGGTCAGCGACGCGAACGTGGCCCAGACCTTCTCGTTCGCCGACGACAACAGCGACAACCAGATCAGCTACGACGAGTTCGCCACCTTCATTCGCTGACCCCACAGAAGGAATTCCGGGGCGGCACGGACAGCCGCCGCCCCGGAATTCCCGCAGGCCCCGGTCATCGCCGGAACCAACCGGCTCGGCCTCATTGTTTCCACCGCAGCGCCAGCCGTCGCGCCGGGCATAATCCCTGACCGGACCCTGCGCCTGGGGGAGCTCGACGGGGAGCTCAGGGCGTAGGACCGGCCTGCGTCAGCGCCTCCCGCAGCTCCGCCGCACTCGCGAAGCCGCGTCCCGGCCGCTCGTCGAGCGCCTCGTCGATGACGGCCGCCAGGGCGCGCGGAACACCGGCCTCCCGCTCGCGGATCGGCACGGCGGCCTCCCGCAGCACGACGTACCAGGGGTCCTTCTCGCGGGGGAAGTCGCGGGGCACCGTGCCGGTCAGCATCTGGTAGAGGCAGGCGGCGAGCGCCCAGAGGTCCACGCCGGGCGAGGCGTTGCGGAAGTCGATCACCTGCTGCCGGGCCGAGTAGGTGGGCTTGCCCGCCACCGCACCGGTGCGGGTCAGGCCACTCAGGCCCGCCTGGTCGAAGGCCTTGGCGAGGCCGAAGTCGGCGACCTTCGCCGTGCTCACCTCATTCCCAGCACCCGCCCCCGCACCGCCCGCCGTCCGGTGCAGGAGGATGTTGGAGGGGCTGAGGTCGCGGTGCACCACGCCCTGGCCGTGGGCGTGTTCGAGCCCGTCGAGCGCCTGGAGGGTGATCCGCAGCGCCTCGTCCGCCGGCAGCCGGCCCCCGGCGGACCGGCTCAGCAGCCGGTCCAGGCTGCCGTCGGTGCAGTACTCGGTGGTCAGGTAGAAGGTGCCGTCGGCGAAGCCGGTGTCGAGCAGCGGGACGACGTTCGGGTGGCGCAGCGCCCGGGTGAGCGCCATCTCGCGCAGGAAGCGGGCCCGGGAGGTCGAGCTCGCGGCCACCTTCGGCAGCATGACCTTCAGCGCCACCTCCCGTCCGGTGGCCTCGTGCCGGGCCAGGTAGACCGCGCCCATGCCGCCGCGGCCGAGTTCGCGGATCACCTCGTAGCCGGAGATCGACGCGAGGTCGGCGCGCCCGCCGGCGGCGAGTTCGAGCAGCAGCTTCAGCACGGCGGCCGGCTCGGCCTGGCAGGACGCGCACAGCACCGCGCCCGCGCGGCCGTCCGCGGCCTTGCCGAGGTCCCGGCCGCACTTGGCACAGTGCCGCGCGACCGGCCCGGGTGTGGAGCCGAGGGTGATCCCGACCCGGAAGACCGTGCTGCCGAGCCGGATCTCGTCGCCGTCGACGAGGTCGTGTTCGGGGTAGGAGTCCTCGGCGGCCTCGCTGGGTGCGAGGCCCTCGGCCCGCCGTCCGATCATCTTCCCGTTGACGTAGGTGCCGTTGAGGCTGCCGAAGTCGCGGATCCGGACGTCCGGCGGGTTGATGTCGAGCAGGCAGTGGTGGCGGGAGACGGTGCGGTGGTGCTCGTCGCTGGGCAGCCGGGGCGAGCAGTCGGAGGAGCGGCCGAGCACGCAGGTGGTGCGCTCGTCGTAGACGTACTCGGCGGGTTCGAGGCGGCCCTTGACGAGGGTGAGGGTGACGCGGGCCGGGGTGGTCATCGGTCTCCTTCGGCGGACTCGGGGGCGTCGGGGGACTCGTCGGGCCGACGAGCGCCCCCGGGCGACAGCGCGAGTGCGTCACCGTCCGCGTCGGCATCGGCATCGGCCACGACCGCGGCTCCGTCCGCGACGGTCCCGGCGAGGAGCGCCCGCCCGAGCGGCTGGACCAGCAGCCGGTCGACGGCGTGCTCCAGCGCGCGGGCGCCGGTGCGCGCGTCGGTCCCGTGGCGCAGTAGCAGCCGGCGGGCGGCGTCGGTGAGGGTCAGCTCGACGGACCGGTCGCGGAGCCGTTCGCGGACCTGGGCGAGCAGCTTGTCGAACACCTGCTCCAGGGCGGCGGGCGTCAGCGGCGAGAAGACGACGATGTCGCCGATCCGGCCGAGCAGTTCGGGCCGCAGCTCGGCCCGGAGCGCCGCCATGATCCGCTCCCGCCCGGTGTCCTCATCCGCATGCGACGGGAGCCCGGCGCCGCCGAAGCCGAAGGGGCCGCGGGGAGGAGCGGCCGGGGCCCTCGCCGCACCGAGGTTGGAGGTCATGATGACGACGGACTCGCCGAACGGCACCCGCCGCCCCCAGGCGTCCGTCAGCTGCCCCTCGTCGCAGATCTGAAGGAGCAGGTCGAGGATCTCGGGGTGCGCCTTCTCGACCTCGTCGAAGAGCACGACGCTGTGCGGTTGGTCCCGGAGCGGCCCGCTGAGCCGGCCCTCGCGGTCGTGGCCGAGGTAGCCGGGCGGGGCGCCTCCGAGTACACCCTGGGCCAGGAGATCACCGCCGAGCTGTTCGAGGCGGGTGTC
>NZ_JBFBDY010000292.1:0-8009 GCF_040683475.1 Kitasatospora sp. NPDC093558
GCCCTGGTCAGCGGCCCGTACCGGCTGGCCTGGGACGAGCTGCCGCCGTTCGTCCACGCGACCCTCGTCCAGCGCTGCGGCGGCCCCGACGCCGCCCGCGCGTTCGCCGCCCGGCTGGACCTGACGGCCCTCGTGCCCGCGCTCACCGTGCCCGTCCTCGTCGTCGAGGGCGGCGAGGACATGATCCCGGGCATCACCAACGCGACCCCCCTCGCCGCCGAGGCCCCCGCCGCCGAACTCCTCCTCGTCCCCCACGGCAACCACCTCCTGGGCACCGCCCTCCCCGACTGGCTCCCCACCACCGCCGACTGGCTCACGGGCCGCCTGGAGGGCGGGGGTCAGTAGGGCAGCAGCCCGGAGGTCTGCAGCTCGAAGTCGAACGGCTCGGGAATCTGCAGGGTCTCCCCGAAGGCGATGTCCTCGCGACGGTGGTACCGGGTGCCGTCGGGCCGGCTGAGCAGGGTCACGGTTTTCTCCCGGGCGTCGACCAGGAGGTAGAGCGGGATGCCCATGAGCGGGTAGTCCCGCACCTTCCCCACCCAGTCGTTTTCCGGGTTGGAGGGCGAGACCAGCTCGACCGCGATCGCGGCCAGCTCGGCCGGCACCTGGTTGTCGGTGGTGGCCAGCGCCTCGTCCGGGAGGTAGGTCAGGTCCGGGTTGCGGCTCTTTCCGACGTTGGGAGAGACCAGGTCGGTGTTCTCACTCGGCAGGAGCCCCGGCGGGGTGTGGGCGTCGAACTGCCGGCGCACCACCGGAAGGTTGCGCTGGTGGATGCCCGACGGGCTCACCATCATGACGATGGTGTCTCCCGAGAGCTCGACCTTGAAGCCGTTGGGCAGGCTCCTGCGGGCCTCTTCCAGGAGCTCGAAGTGTTCCGGGTTCACGAGAACCGAGCCTTCCGAACGTGTCTGCCGCCGTCGGAGACCCAGCGTAGTCGGGGATCGGCCCCGGAACGGCGAAAGGCCTCTCGAAACCGCCGAGGCGGTTGGGGCCACGGGCGTTGGAGGTGTACCCACTCCTCGCCACTCTCAACTTATAGCGCACGGGGGGTCTTGCGGCAAGGCCCCGGTCGAACTGCAGAATCTCCCAGTCAAGAGCAGGACATGAGGGAGATTCAGAGCATGCGCGTGGTGTTGGCGACGTACGGTTCGCGCGGGGATGTCCAGCCCTTGGCGGGACTCGCAGTGCGACTGCGGGAGTTCGGCGCGGAGGTGCGGGTGTGCGCGCCGCCGGACCGGGAGTTCGCGGAGTTGTTGGCCGGGGTCGGCGTGGAGCTGGTGCCGGTCGGGCAGTCGGTGCGCGACCTGGTGACCGGTCCGCGGCCCGCGCCGTCGGACCTTCCCAAGCGGGCGGCGGCGTTGGTCGCCCAGTTCTACGACGCGGTCATGGGGGCGGCCGGGCCCGGTGACGCGGTGGTGGCGACCGGCCTGTTCCCGGCCGCCGCCGGTGCCCGGTCGGCCGCGGAGAAGCTGGGCCTGCGCTACACCTACCTGGCCCTCCAGCCGACCGTGCTGCCGTCCGCGCAGCACCGGCCGTTCGAGTACCCGATCCAGCCGTACCCGCCGGAGGTCACCGACAACAAGGCGCTGTGGGACCTCAACATCGGGGCCATGAACGCCCTGTTCGGCGAGGCGGTCAACACCCACCGGGCGTCGGTCGGCCTGCCGCCGGTGGACAACGTCCGCGACCACGTCCTCGCCGACCGGCCGTGGCTGGCGACGGACCCGGTCCTGGACCCGTGGCAGCAGTCGGCCGGTCTCGACGTCGTGCAGACCGGCGTGTGGACCCTCCCGGACGAACGCCCGCTCCCCGCCGACCTGGTGGCGTTCCTGGACGCCGGCGAACCCCCGGTGTACGTGGGCTTCGGCAGCATGCCCCTGAGCGGTGCGAAGGAGGCGGCCCGGGTGGCCGTCGAGGCCGTCCGCGCGCAGGGCCGCCGGGTCCTCCTCGGGCGCGGCTGGGCGGAGTTGGCCCAGGTCGACGACGCGAGCGACTGCTTCGTCGTGGGCGAGGTCAACCAGCAGGCGCTGTTCCCCCGGGTCGCCGCCGTCGTCCACCACGGCGGCGCGGGCACGACGACCACGGCCGCCCGGGCCGGCGCGCCCCAGGTGGTGGTCCCGCAGATCGTCGACCAGCCGTACTGGGCGGGCCGGGTGGCCGCGTCGGGCATCGGCGTGGCCCACGACGGACCGACCGCGACCGTCGACTCCCTGTCCGCCGCCCTCAAGGAGGCCCTCACCCCCGAAACCCGCGCCCGCGCCACCGCCGTGGCCGCCACCATCCGCACGGACGGCACGACGGTGGCCGCGAAGCTCCTCCTCGACGCGGTCAGAGAGTGAGCAGCCGGGCGAGCAACGTCAGGACTGTGCCCGCCGTGAGCACCGACCCGATCACGGTGAACACCAGGTCGACCGTTGCCGCGTCCCAGCCCTGGATCGCATATCGGCGGGGGTCCTCCGGGTCGTAGCGGACCTCGACACGGGCTCCCACGCCGAAGCCGCCCTTGACGACACCGCGGCCGAACCTGGACGCGTACTCGCACTCGCGGCCGTCACGAGCCGTCCAGGCCACGACCGGGTAGTAGAACGTGGCGCCTTCGTCCTCTCGCCGTGCCTCGTGCCGGATGATCCGCCCCTCTGCCGTGACACCCGTGCGACGGAGCGCGCCTGCACGACGGAGTCCGTACACGCCGAAGCCGAGGAAGACCGCGCCGATCGCCAGAGGGATGAGCGAGAAGAGCCATTCGCGTTGCATGTGGTGTGCGACGCGCTCGTGGGGGCGCCGGTTGCGCGTGCGGCTGCCGGTCGGGCGGGCCACCCCGGCTCGTCACGTACGGCCCGGGCGGCGCCATGGTCGAACCCGAAGGATTGTGATCGGCGTCACATGGCCGCGATCCCGCGACACGAAAATGCCCTCGAAGCGAGCTGCTTCGAGGGCATTGTGCCTGGTCAGGCGATTGTGGCCAGGGCCGGGGTCGAACCGGCGACCTTCCGCTTTTCAGGCGGACGCTCGTACCAACTGAGCTACCTGGCCGTACTGCACCGTCTCTTGCGAGACGAGCGATCCCGACGGGACTTGAACCCGCGACCTCCACCTTGACAGGGTGGCGAGCTAACCAACTGCTCCACGGGACCTTAGGTGGCTGGTGGGCCACCAGGTCTTGCGGCACTGCACTTTACAACGGTACTGCGTGCCCCCAACGGGATTCGAACCCGTGCTACCGCCTTGAAAGGGCGGCGTCCTGGGCCACTAGACGATGAGGGCTTGCGGCCTGTCCCGCTGTTTCCAGCGTTCGGGGACGTCGAGAAGCATATGGGATGTCGGGCGGATCGCCAAAACGGGTTCCGGCGGGGTCGGGCGGCGGCCTCCGGGGCGGGGTCAGGACCAGCCGAGGTCGTGGAGCTCGTGGTCGTCGAAACCGAAGTGGTGGGCGACCTCGTGGATGACGGTCGTGCGGACCTCCGCGACGACCTCCTCGCGGGTCTCGCAGTGCCGGAGGGTCGGGCCGCGGTAGATGATGATCCGGTCCGGGAGGACCCCGGCGTACCACTCCCCACGCTCGGTGAGCGGGGTGCCCTCGTAGAGGCCGAGGAGCTCAGGGTCCGCGGGGTCGGGCTCGTCCTCGACGAACACCGCGACGTTGTCCATCATGGCCGCGAGCTGCGGGGGAATGAGGTCGAGCGCGTCGCCGACCAGCGTTTCGAACTCTTCCCGGGTCATCTCCACCGGATCATTGTCGGGTCTGGGGTGAGGGTGTGCCAGGTGGTGGGAGCCGGTGTTTCATGGCCGTATGACGACCTCGGACGGGACGGTGGACGACGCGGCGCGGACGGCGCCGCCGGTCGTGCCGGTGGCTCGGCGGCGCCCGCCGGTGCTGCGCGGGCAGGGGCCGGCCGTGGCGGTGATCGCGGCGGGCGGGGCGATCGGCGCGGTGGCCCGGTACGCGGCCGGGCTGGCGTGGACGGCCGGGCCGAGCACGTTCCCGTGGACGACGCTGCTGATCAACGTGGTCGGCTGCGCGGTGATCGGGGTCTTCCTGGTGGCGATCACCGAGGGCCGCCCGGCGCACCCCCTGCTGCGGCCGTTCTTCGGGACGGGCGTGCTGGGCGGGTTCACCACGTTCTCGACGTACGCGGTGGACATCCGGCGCCTGGTCGAGGCGGACCGGCTCGGGCCCGGCCTGGCCTACCTGGGGCTGACGCTGGCGGGCGCGCTCCTCGCGGTGTGGGCGGCGGCCGGGGTGACGCGCCGTCTGATCCACCGCGGCGCCCGGGACGGGGTTTCGGCATGAGTGTGTTGAGCGGGCCGGCGCTGCGGCTGACCGTGCTGATCGGGGAGAACGACCGCTGGCACCACCGGCCGCTGTACAGCGAGATCGTGCACCGGGCGCGCGCCGCCGGGCTGGCCGGGGCGAGCGTGTTCCGGGGGATCGAGGGCTTCGGGGCGTCGTCGCTGGTGCACACGACGCGGCTGCTGTCGCTGAGCGAGGACCTGCCGGTGGCGGTGGTGATCGTGGACGAGGAGCAGCGGGTGCGGGGGTTCCTGCCGCAGCTGGACGAGCTGGTCGCGGAGGGGCTGGTGATGCTCGACCCGTGCGAGGTCGTGCGGTACGTCGGGCGGGCGGGTGCGGCGGGTGCGTCTGGCACGGCGGGCGCGGCGGGTACGGCGGGCGCAGAGGGCGCGGGCGGTTCGGGCGGGGAGGCGGAGCAGTGAACTGGCTGCTGGTGGTGGCGGGGGCCGTGGTCGGGGCGCCGATGCGGTACCTGACGGACCGGGCGGTGCAGTCCCGGCACGACTCGGTGTTCCCGTGGGGGACGTTCGTGGTGAACGTCGTCGGCTGCGCGGTGCTGGGCCTGGTGACCGGCGCGGTGGCGGCGGGGGCCGCCTCCCCGCACGTCCAACTGCTGGTCGGCACGGGCTTCTGCGGGGCGCTGACGACGTACTCGACGTTCTCGTACGAGACGCTGCGGCTGGTGGAGACCGGGGCCGGGCGGTACGCGGCGGCGAACGTGGCCGGCAGCCTGGCGGCCGGGCTGGCTGCGGTCTACGCGGGGGCGGAGCTGGCCTCGGCGCTCTGGGGCTGACGGGTCCTGCGGCACGCTGTTCTGCAGAAGGCTGTCCTGCGGAGGGCCGTCGTGCGGAGGGCCGTCGTGCGGAACGCCGTCCTACGGGTGATTGACCCGCCGTTGTGCGCTCCCCCGTGGGGGTGAATCCCTGGTGCGGCCGGTTTGAACCCGTGGCGTTGGGCCGGGTGGCTGGCCGCCGTCGGCTTCCTGCTGCGCCGCCCGTGTCCCGCCGGGCCCCGCGCGCGTTGGGCACCGGGAGCGGCCGCGCGGCAGCGGGCGGCCAGGGTGGGGCGGTAGAGAGGGAGCTCGGTGGCTTCGGTGCGGGCGGTTCGGACGGCGGTGCGTACGGTTTCGGCGCGCGCGCAGGCGGCGGAGCAGGCGCGGGGCGCGCACCTGCGGACCGGTGTGGTGCGGGCGGCGGCGATGCTGGCGGTGGCCGGGCTGGGGTTGACGGGCTGCATGTCGGTCGGCCCGGCGGCGGAGGAGAAGCACGGCGGCGTCGCGCCGGTGGGCCAGGCCGGTCCGGCCGCCAAGCCGGGGGCGACGGGCGGCCCCTCGGTTCCGGCGGGCGGCGGGCACCTCGGGGGTGCGTCCGGGCGCGCGGAGCGGCAGGGGGGCTTGCAGGCGGAGAACGCGCCCGCCGGGGGCACGTCACAGGCTCCGGGTGAGCCGGCGCCGGGCGCGAACGCTGCCACGGCCGGCGTGATTCCCGTGCCGGGCGCCCCCGTGCCCGCCGCCGCGCCGGGTGCGAGTGGCGCGAACGGCACGGCAGGGGGCGCGAACGCCAGCCCCGCGCCCAAGCCGGGCGGCGGCTCCTCCGCGGGCGGCGGCACGGCGGGCACGGGCGGTACGACGGGTTCCGGCACCGGCGGCACCGGCAGTACCGGCGGCACCGGCGAGGGCCGGTCCGGCGGCGGCACGTCGGGCGCCCCCTCGGCCACGCCCACCGCCCACCCGTCCACGACCCCCGAGCCCAGCTCGCCCGCCGCGACCGTCCCGCCCGCCCCGGACCCGTCCTCCGGCAGCTCCGGTTCCTCGGCCCCGAGCCCCCGCCCGAGCACGCATTAGGGGGATGGCCAGGGCATTTGCCTCTGATCCCGAGGATCCTCTATGGTGGTAGATCGTTCGTTTGATTCATTTGTCTGGCGCCCTACTCCCATCTGGCGCCCTTGGCGCGTTCCGGCGATCCGTGGCTGACCGCATAGAGGCGGTTGTGAAACAGAACCCCGGACTTTGGCGCGTGCCACTTCCGGAAGGTTTTGCATGTCTCTCGTTGACGACGCCCGCTTCGCCATGCCCGCAAGCGAGTCCGCCGCCGATGCCACCCCCGTCGACATCACCGCCGACGACATCACCGACACCACCCCCGAGACCGACGCGGTCGAGACCGACGCCGTCGAGGCCGCCGAGGCCGAGGCCGCCGAGCCGACCATCACCTTCGGCGACCTGGGCCTGCACGACGACGTCGTGCGCGCCCTCGCCAAGCGCGGCGTGACCACCCCGTTCCCGATCCAGGCCGCGACCATCCCGGACGCCCTGGCCGGCAAGGACGTGCTGGGCCGCGGCCGCACCGGCTCCGGCAAGACCCTCAGCTTCGGCCTGCCGCTGCTGACCCGCCTCGCCGACGGCGAGCGCACCAAGCCCAAGCACCCGCGCGGCCTGATCCTCGTCCCGACCCGCGAGCTGGCCATGCAGGTGGCCGACGCCCTGGAGCCGTTCGGCTCGGTGCTCGGGCTCAAGCTCAAGGTCGTCTGCGGCGGCACCTCGATGTCGAACCAGATCTACGCGCTGGAGCGCGGCGTCGACATCCTGGTCGCCACCCCCGGCCGTCTGCGCGACCTGCTGAACCGCGGCTCGGCCAAGCTGGACGACGTCCGCACCGTCGTGCTCGACGAGGCCGACCAGATGGCCGACATGGGCTTCCTGCCCGAGGTCACCGAGATCCTCGACCAGGTGCCGGCCGGCGGCCAGCGCCTGCTGTTCTCCGCCACCCTGGAGAACGAGATCGACACCCTGGTCAAGCGCTACCTGAAGAGCCCGGTCACCCACGAGGTCGACCCGTCGGCCGGCGCCGTCACCACCATGACCCACCACATCCTCGTGGTGAAGCCCAAGGACAAGGCGCCGATCACCAACGCGATCGCCGCCCGCAAGGGCCGCACGATCATCTTCGTCCGCACCCAGATGGGCGCCGACCGCGTCGCCGAGCAGCTCATCGAGGCCGGCGTGAAGGCCGACGCGCTGCACGGCGGCATGACCCAGGGCGCCCGCACCCGTGTCCTCGGCGACTTCAAGGACGGCTACGTCAACGTCGTCGTCGCCACCGACGTCGCCGCCCGCGGCATCCACGTCGACGGCATCGACCTGGTCCTCAACGTGGACCCGGCCGGCGACCACAAGGACTACCTGCACCGCTCCGGCCGCACCGCGCGCGCCGGCCGCTCCGGCGCCGTCGTCACCCTCGTGCTGCCGCACCAGCGCCGCGGCGTCTTC
Source organism: Kitasatospora sp. NPDC093558 (assembly GCF_040683475.1). Lineage (NCBI taxonomy): Bacteria > Bacillati > Actinomycetota > Actinomycetes > Kitasatosporales > Streptomycetaceae > Kitasatospora > Kitasatospora sp. NPDC093558. The sequence goes on from NZ_JBFBDY010000292.1 coordinate 7,560, forward strand.
CGCCTCATGGAGGACGCGGGCGTCGAGGCCAGCCGCCACATCCTGGACCACGCGTTCGACGCCGAGGTCGCCCGGATCACCGGCGCCCGCTCGCTGACCGAGGTGCAGGCCGAGAGCGCCGCCAACATCGCCGGTGCCGCCGAGCGCGAGCTCGCCGACATGACCCGCCAGCTGGAGCGCGCGCAGCGCCGCGCCACCGAGCTGCGCGAGGAGGCCGACCGCCTCGCCGCCCGTGCGGCGCGCGAGCGGGCCGAGCTGGGCATCGAGGACGAGGCCCCGGTCGCCGAGGGCGACGCCGCCGCCGAGACCGGCGCGGACGCTCCGGCCGCCGACGCCGCGGTCGCCGTGCCGGCGCAGTCCGGCCCGGTCGCCGAGGAGCGGGCCCCGTCGTACCGCGAGGCGCGCAACGAGCGTCCGGCCTTCGGCCGTGACCGCGACGACCGTGGCGCC
>NZ_JBFBDY010000293.1:0-8009 GCF_040683475.1 Kitasatospora sp. NPDC093558
GCACCACGTGCATAACGGCCGTTACGGTCTCCCGCTGACGCGCAGCCCGGCATGCCGTACCTCCAGTGGCGCCGCACAATCCTCGGTTGGACCGGCTCCACTGTTTTCTGCTTTCCGCGGCGTCCCTCCGGACGCACCGCGGCGGTGGGCGGGTCCTGACGAGGGCCCGCCCACCGGTGTTCCTCAGCGCCAGCGCCAGGCGTGGTCGACCGGGCCGATGCCGGCGCCGAGCGCGAAGCCGCCCGCGATCGCCCCGGTGATGTACTCCTTGGCCGAGCCGACCGCCTCCGGCAGCGTCTCGCCCTTGGCGAGCCCGGCGGCGATCGCGCTGGCCAGCGTGCAGCCGGTGCCGTGGGTGTGCCGGTTGTCGTAGCGCGGCGCCCGGTACCAGTGTTCCTCCCCGGGCCCGCCGTACAGCAGGTCGGCGGCCTCGCCCTCCAGGTGCCCGCCCTTGACCAGCACCCAGCGCGGCCCGAGGTCGAGCAGCGCCTTGGCGGCGTCCAGCATCTGCCCCTCGTCCTCGACGGTGCGGCCGGTGAGCTGCGTCACCTCGTGCAGGTTGGGCGTGGCCACGGTGGCCACCGGCAGGAGCTTCTCGCGGACGGTCGCGACCGCCTCGGCGGCGAGCAGCGCGTCCCCGTGCTTGGAGACGCCGACCGGGTCGACGACGACCGGGGCGTCCACCCCCGCCAGCAGATCGGAGACGGTCTCGACGAGTTCGATCGACGCGAGCATCCCGGTCTTCACGGCCTGCACGCCGATGTCGTCCACCACGCTGCGGAACTGGGCCCGGACGGCCTCGGCGGGCAGTTCCCAGTAGCCCTGGACGCCGAGCGAGTTCTGCGCGGTGACGGCGGTGATCACGCTCATGCCGTGGACGCCGAGGGCGAGCATCGCCTTGAGGTCGGCCTGGATGCCGGCGCCGCCGCCGGAGTCGGAGCCGGCGACGGTGAGCACGCGGGGAGGGGCACCAGAGGGGCCGCGCGAAGCGCGTCGGCCAAGGGCGGGGGTGGGTGACGGGTGGGCCATGCCCCCAACCTACCCGCGCCTGCTCAGAGCACGGCCTCGGATTCCGCCCAGCGGTCCTCCGGCACCGTCTTCAGCCGGGTCACCGCGTCCGCGACCGGCAGCAGCTCGATGGCGCTCCCGCGCAGCGCGGTGAAGTGCCCGAACGCGCCCGCGTGGACGGCCTCCACCGCGTGCCACCCGAACCGGGTGGCGAGCACCCGGTCCCGAGCGGTCGGGGTGCCGCCGCGCTGGGTGTGGCCGAGGATGACCGGGCGGGCCTCCTTGCCGAGCAGGTCCTCCAGCTCGTGGGCGAGCCGGTTGCCGATCCCGCCGAACGTCCGGTGCCCGAACTGGTCGACCTCGCCGTGGTCGAAGCGCATCGTGCCCGGCCTCGGGGCGGCGCCCTCGGCGACGGCGATGATGGCGAACTTCTTGCCGCGCGCGAAGCGGTCCTCGACCATCCGGGCCACCGCCTCGATGTCGAACGGCTTCTCCGGGATCAGGATGCCGTGCGCGCCGCCGGCCATGCCCGCGGTGAGCGTGATCCAGCCGGTGTGCCGGCCCATCAACTCGACCACCATGACGCGCTGGTGGGACTCGGCGGTGGTCTTCAGCCGGTCGATCGCCTCGGTCGCGACGTGCACCGCGGTGTCGAAGCCGAAGGTGACGTCGGTCGCGTCGATGTCGTTGTCGATCGTCTTCGGCACCCCGACCACCGGCAGTCCGGCGTCACTGAACAGCTTGGCGGCGGTCAGCGTGCCCTCGCCGCCGATCGCGATCAGCGCGTCGATGCCGATGTCCCTGGCCAGCGTCTTGGCGTTCTCCACCGCCCAGGCGATCCGGTCGCGCCGCACCCGGGCCGAGCCGAGGATGGTGCCGCCGAGGGTGAGCAGGCCGGTGACGTCGTCGTGCGAGACCGGCCGGGTGCGGCCCTCGATCAGGCCGAGGAAGCCGTCCAGGATCCCGACGATCTCGTCACCGTGCACATCGGTGCCCCGGTGCACCACGGAGCGGATCACCGCGTTGAGGCCGGGGCAGTCGCCGCCGCTGGTCAGAACACCGATGCGCATGGTTGGTGTGTTCTCCGCTCGCAGTGGTTCGGACCACCCGCGCCGGAGGGCGGGCGGGCTCGATCCCGCGCAAGCCTACGCAAATCCGACCCGCTAATCCCGTTCACGGCACCCGGGAGCGTGACGTGCCGTACGCGTGTCCGAGCCCCATCAGCCGTACTGCGTACGTCACTCGGCGAAGTGGTCCCAGCCGCCGACCCGGTCCCAGGGCGCGCCGTCGACCGTCACCCGGCCGCCGCGGGTGCCCCGCGGCCGTCCGGTCACCTCGCCCACCACCCGCCAGCGGGCCGGGAGTTGGATCCCGCGCGGGAAGGTCGCCACGATCGCGTGGTCCTCGCCGCCGGACAGCACCCAGACCAGCGGGTCCACGCCGACGGCCTGGCCGATGTCGGCCATCTGCGCCGGCACGTCGAAGTCGGCGGCCTTGAGGTCGATGTCCACGTCGCTGGCCCGGGCCACGTGCCCGAGGTCGGCGACCAGCCCGTCGCTCACGTCGATCATCGAGGTCGCGCCCAACTCGGCGGCGGCCGGGCCCGCGTGGTACGGCGGCTCGGGCCGGCGGTGGGCCTCGACGAAGGCACGCGGCGAACGGAAGCCGCGCTGGAGCACCGTCAGTCCGGCGGCGGACCAGCCCAGCCAGCCGGTCACCGCGACCACGTCGCCCACCTGCGCGCCGGAGCGCAGCACGGCCGCGCGCCCCTGGAGGTCCCCGAGCGCCGTGATGGCGAGCGTGACGGTGTCGCCGCGCACCACGTCGCCGCCGACCACGGTCGCGCCGGCCACCTGGCACTCGTCGCGCAGTCCGTCCATCAGCTCGGTGGCCCACGTGGTGGGCAGGTCGGCGGGGGCGACCAGGCCGAGCAGTATCGCGGTCGGCACCGCGCCCATCGCGGCCACGTCGGCGAGGTTCTGGGCGGCGGCCTTGCGGCCGACGTCGTAGGCGGTGGACCAGTCCCGGCGGAAGTGCCGGTTCTCGATCAGGACGTCCGTGGTGGCCACCACCCGGCCGTCCGGGGCCTTCACCACCGCCGCGTCGTCACCCGGGCCGAGGTCGACCGCGTCGGTGAGCGGTACCCGGGCGGTCAGCTCCCTGATGAGGCCGAACTCGCCGAGCTCGCCCACGGTCCCCTGCATCTGCCGTCCTCTCGCGCTTCAAGCCGAATCGTGCTGCCGTGCCGGACGGCGCAGCCGTCCGGATCCGATCCCCGTCGCTCCCCCCGCGCGCAGCGTACGCCCTCCCGGGGCGCAGAGGTCTCCCCTCCCCGGCCCGCTGCGCGGTAGCGTGGTGATCAGACTGCCGGTGAGCCCGTTTCCCACCCGATGTCCTACCGGGCGAGCACGGCGGCGATCCCCCCAACCGGCCGCCGGGAGGCCCCCGTGGTACAGGCGTACATCCTGATCCAGACCGAGGTCGGCAAGGCCACCGCCGTGGCCGAGTCGATCTCCAAGATCCCCGGCGTGCTCACCGCCGAGGACGTCACCGGCCCCTACGACGTGATCGTCCGGGCCGAGGCCGACACCGTGGACGACCTCGGCCGCCTGGTCGTGGCCAAGGTGCAGCAGGTCGAGGGCATCACCCGCACCCTCACCTGTCCCGTGGTCCACCTGTAAGGCACGGCTACGATCGGCTGGTGCCCAGAGAACTCCGCGTCCCCCGCGTCCTGGCGGCCCTGCCCGCGCCGGTCCGCTGGCTCGCCGCGCCCGTCGCGCTGACCTGCACCGTCGTGGTGCTGCTCGGCAGTTGGAGCGGACCGGCGGACATCGAGGTGCCGACGCCGAGCGGCAAGGCGGCCGGCTACTGCCGGAACCTGGCCGCCGCGCTGCCGAAGGAACTGCTCGGGCACGCCCGCAAGGACCCGTCGCCGTCCTCGCCGTACGTCGCCGTCTGGGACACCACGCCCCGGACGGTGCTGCGGTGCGGCGTCGACCGGCCCGAGGCGCTCGACGGCGCGCACGCCGAGGACATGTCGCCGACGATCGACGACGTCACGTGGTGGTCGCAGAAGCTGGACGACGGGGGCTACCGCTTCGTCACGACGATGCGCGCCGCGTACGTCGAGGTGACCACCCCGCCCGGCGTCTACAACAGCCCGCTGGACCCGGCGTCGGCGGTCACCGCGGCCGTCAAGGCCACCATCCCGGGCTGACCGGAACGGACGAACGGAGGGCGGGCCGGGAGCTTCCCGGCCCGCCCTCCGCCGTTGCGTGCGTACGTTCCGCGCGGACTAGCGCAGCCCGGTCGAGCGCCGCAGCGCCGCCTGCAGCAGCCGGTCGATGAGCTCCGGGTACGCGACCCCGGTGGCCTCCCACATCTTCGGGTAGGCCGAGATCGGGGTGAAGCCGGGCATCGTGTTGATCTCGTTGATCATCCAGGCGCCGTCCTCCAGCAGGAAGAAGTCCACCCGGGCGAGGCCCTCGCAGCCGAAGGCCTCGAACGCGGCCACCGCCTGGCGCTGGATCTCGGCGGTCTCCTCGGCCGTCAGCTTGGCCGGGATCTGGACGTCCGAGGAGTCGATGTACTTGGCCTCGAAGTCGTAGAACTCGTAGTCGCCGCCGACCATGATCTCGCCGGGCACGCTCGCCCGCGGACCGTCCTCGAACTCCAGCACGCCGCACTCGATCTCTCGGCCGGTCACCCCGGCCTCGATGATCAGCTTGGGGTCGTGCCGGCGGGCCTCCTCGATCGCGGCGTCCAGCTCGGCCAGGTCCTTGACCTTGGTGATGCCGATGCTGGAGCCGGCCCGGCAGGGCTTCACGAAGAGCGGCAGGCCGAGCTCGGCCACCCGCTCGCGCACGGCCGCACGGCCCTCCTCGGTCTCCCAGTCGCGCTGTCGCACGACGGTGTAGCGGCCGACGCCGAGACCGTGCGAGGCGAGGATCCGCTTGGCGAACTCCTTGTCCATGCCGGCCGCGCTGGCGAACACGCCGTTGCCCACGTACGGAACCCCGGAGAGCTCCAGCAGGCCCTGCAGGGTGCCGTCCTCGCCCCACGGGCCGTGCAGCAGCGGGAACACCACGTCGACCTCGCCGAGCGCCTTGGGGGTGCTCCCCGGCTCGCTGAGGAGCACCTCGCGGCTGCCCGGCGAGACCGGCAGCGCGACCTGCCCGTCCACGGACTCGGCGACGTGCGCCACGTCCGGCAGCCTGCCGTCGGTGATGGCCATCCGGGCCGGCTCGTCGCTGGTCAGCGCCCAGCGGCCCTCGTGCGTGATGCCGATCGGCAGCACGTCGTACTTGTCGCGGTCGATCGCCCTGAGCACGCTGCCCGCGGTGGAGACCGAGATGGCGTGCTCGGAGCTGCGTCCGCCGAACACCAGCGCGACGCGGGGCTTCGGGGCGGACGGGTTCGGGGAGGACTGTTCGATGCTCATATCGCGTTTGAGACTACCGTGCGACGTGTTTCCGGAAAGTCAACCGCCCCGTCGGCCGCCGCTCAGCGCCGTTCGGCCTTCGCCGAACGGGACATGAGCGCCTGCAGCGCCTCCTGGGTGGGCCGGCCGTTGTGCACCACGTCGACGACGGCCTCGACGATCGGCATGTCGACGCCGCTGCGCCGCGCGAGGTCGAGCACCGACTCGCAGGACTTGACGCCCTCGGCGGTCTGCCGGGTGGCCGCGATCGTCTCGGCGAGGGACATCCCCCGGCCCAGGTTCATGCCGAAGGTGTTGTTGCGCGACAGCGGCGAGGAGCAGGTGGCGACCAGGTCGCCCATCCCGGCGAGCCCCGCGAACGTGTGCGGGTCGGCGCCGAGCGCCTCGCCGAGCCGGGTGGTCTCGGCCAGCCCGCGGGTGATCAGCGTCGCCTTGGTGTTGTCGCCGAGCCCCATGCCGGCGGCCATGCCGACGGCGAGGCCGATCACGTTCTTGACGGCGCCGCCGAGTTCGCAGCCCACCACGTCGGTGTTGGTGTACGGGCGGAAGTAGGGCGTGTGGCAGGCCGCCTGGAGCCGCTTGGCGACGGCCTCGTCGCTGCAGGCGACGACGCTGGCGGCGGGCTGCCGATTGGCGATCTCCTTGGCCAGGTTGGGCCCGCTGACCACCGCGACCCGCTCCGGGCCGACCTTGGCGACCTCGTCGATGACCTCGCTCATCCGCTTCGCGGTGCCGAGTTCGATGCCCTTCATCAGGCTGACCAGGACGGTCTGCGGCTCGATCAGCGGCGCCCAGGCGGCCAGGTTGTCGCGCAGCGTCTGCGAGGGCACCACCAGGACGGCGAAGTCGGCGCCGGCCAGCGCCTCGGCGGGGTCGGTGGTGGCCCGGACGGAGTCGGGCAGGCGCACGCCGGGCAGGTAGTCCGGGTTCTCGTGCGTGGCGTTGACGGCGTCCGCCAGCTCCTGGCGGCGGGCCCAGAGCACGACCTCGCTGCCGGCGTCGGCCAGCACCATCGCGAACGCGGTGCCCCAGGAGCCGGTCCCCATCACGGCGCAACGGGTCACTGAGCGGCCTCCTCGGTGTTCGGGCCGCCCTTGGCGCGGCGGCGTTCGGCGAGCGCGGCGGCGGCCCGCTCGCGGGCGGCCTTGCGCATGTCGTAGCGCTCGGCGGGCGGCTCCTCGCCGCGGATGCCGGCCAGCACGTCGGTGATCGCCGCCATGATGTCCTCGGTGGCGTCGCCGAGCACCTGCGCGGTGAGCTCCTGGCCCTGGTACTTGCTCAGGTCCACCGGCGGCCCGGCCGCGACGACCACCTTGTGGCGCGGGAAGAGGTTGAACTTGCCCTTCCCGTAACCGGGCCGGCCGTACGGCGGGATGATCTCGTGGGCGCCCCAGTGCGCGACCGGGATGACCGGCGCACCCGTCATCAGCGCGACCCGGGCGACGCCGCTCTTGCCCGTCATCGGCCACAGGTCCGGGTCCCGGGTGAGGGTGCCCTCGGGGTAGAACTGCACGCACTGGCCGCCGTTGACGGCGTCGATCGCGGCCCGGAACGCCTGCGCGGCGTCCGTCGACTCGCGGAACACCGGAATCTGGCCGGTCTTGCGCAGCATGAATCCGATGAAGGGAATCGAGAACAGCGAGGACTTGCCGAGAATCCGCGGCGGGCGGCCGCTGTTGTACTGCCAGTGCGCGTAGACCAGCGGGTCGATGATCGAATTGTGGTTCACCGCGGCGATGAATCCACCCTCGTCGGGAAGGTGCTCCCAGCCCCGCCAGTCGGGCTTCACCAGTGCGGTCGTCACCGGCTTGACCAGCACGGCCGCAAAGCGGTACCAGATGCCGTAGTCGGCGTTGCCGAACTTGGCGTGCGAGCGGCGGGCCACCCCAGGTCCTCCTCATCCGTGCGGCACCCCGGTGCCGCGGTCCTTGCCTCCCGGCGCCGGAGCACCGGCTGCCTGGTGCCCGGTCCCGGGCGCGGAACAGTGTCGCCCGCCCGCTCACCGGCTGTCGAGCGACCGCGCCAGCACGCCACGCAGTCGTGATCAAACGCACGTCCGCACAGCTGGGACGGCCTGGCGGGGGCTCCGGGACCGGCGTCACAATGACGCCGATGACCCAGGACACCGTACGCCCCAGCGGGCCCGTCGCGCCCGCCGCACCCACCGCCGGCTGGTCGCTGGTGCTGCCGCTCAAGCCGCTCGCCCTGGCCAAGTCCCGGCTGGCCCCGTACGCCGGGCCGCACCGGGCGGACCTGGCGCTCTCGTTCGCGCTCGACACCGTCACCGCCGCGCTCGCGACCCCCGGCGTCGCCCGCGTCCTGGTGGTCACCCGGGACAGCGAGGCCGGTGGACGGCTGGCCGCGCTCGGCGCCGTGGTGGTCGCCGACGAACCCGGCGGCGGCCTCAACCCGGCGCTGGCGCACGGGGCGTCGGCCGCGCTGGCGCTCGCCCCCGACGCGCCGCTGGCGGCCCTCTCGGCGGACCTGCCGGCGCTGCGCCCGGGTCCCGCACGCCCTGGCCGGGCTGCGGGCCGCCCAGCCGGCCGGGGCGCCGGCGTCG
>NZ_JBFBDY010000294.1:0-7998 GCF_040683475.1 Kitasatospora sp. NPDC093558
CCCCTCCACGGGCTCCACGGGGCGTCGGGCGCCGGGACACGTCGCCCCGGCGGGGCCCCGGAGTGGTGTGCGACTGGCCGGTAGGGGCATGATTCTGAGCTGTCGACAGTCCACTGACGCCCCCGGGCCCCCTCCGGCCCCCGGAACCGCACCGCGCGGCGGCGTCACGCCGCACAGCCGCAGAGGAGAACCGCTGATGCCCGCAGGAGCCGCAGACCCGTCCAGCAACGGCCGGGCGCCCTACGAGGGCGAGCGTTCGGTGGGGCAGCTGTTCGCGGCGGCCACCGCCGACCTGTCCGCGCTGGTCCACGACGAGATCGCGCTCGCCAAGGCCGAGCTGCGGGCGGACGTCAAGCGCGGCGTCTCCGGCGGTGTGTCGCTGACGGTCGCGGGCGTGGTGGCGCTGGCGGCCGTCCCGATGCTGAGCGCCGCGGCGGCCTTCGGCATCCACGCGCTGGGCCTGTCGCTTGGCTGGTCGTTCCTGATCGTGGCCGGTGCCTACCTGCTGCTCGCGGTGCTGCTCGGCCTGCTGGCCTGGCGTTCGTTCAAGAAGATCGAGAAGCCGGTCCGCACCATCGAGGGTGCCCAGAAGACCGCCGACGTGCTGAAGAACGCCCGTCCGCGGCCGGCCACCAAGGAGGAGATCGACCGCGCGCTGGGCCGCATCCCGTAACGGGCGCGGCCCGGTCGGGGGGCCCGACAGCGAGTGCCGGGCGCGTGTCCGGCGCACGGATGTGACACGCTCTCGGTATGCCGCTTGACCAGAAGCCCGTGCCCGCGCAGCCCCCAGCCGACTCCGGCCCGGTCCGGAAGGCCGTCCGGGAGCCCGGCGGGGAGCCCGGTGGGGAGCCCGGTCGGGAGGCCGCCGCGTCGGCTGCGGAGGGCGTCGGCGAGGACGCCGGGAAGGCCCGGGGCGGCTCCGCGGCCGAGGACTGGAGCATCCGGCAGGGCGGCCCGTGGACGCACCGCGACCTCGCCGCCAACGGCGCCCGGTTCCACATCGCCGAGCTGGGCGAGGGCCCGCTGGTGCTGCTGGTGCACGGCTGGCCGGAGTACTGGTGGGCCTGGCGCCACCAGCTGACCGCGCTCGCCGAGGCCGGCTACCGGGCCGTCGCGCTCGACCTGCGCGGCATCGGTGGCAGCGACCGCACCCCGCGCGGGTACGACCCCGGCAACCTCGCCCTGGACATCACCGGGGTGATCCGCTCGCTCGGCGAGCGCCGGGCCCACCTGGTCGGGCACGCCTCCGGCGGCACGCTGGCCTGGGTGGCGGCGGTGATGCGGCCGTCGGTGATCCAGAGCCTCACCGTGGTGTCCGCGGCGCACCCGCGGGACCTGCGCCGGGCGCTGCTCACCGACCGCCGGCAGATCGCCGCCTTCGAGCACGTGCTGGGCTTCCAGCGGCCGTGGATACCGGAACGCCGCCTGGTCGCGGACGACGCCGCGCTGGTCGCGCGCTACCTGGACGAGTGGACCGGGCCGGACAAGCTGGACGAGGCGGCCGTGCACGCGTACCGGCAGGCGATCCAGATCCCCAGCACGGCGCACTGCTCGATCGAGCCGTACCGCTGGCTGCTGCGGTCGATGGCCCGTCCGGACGGCATCCAGTTCGCCCGCCGGATGAAGAAGCCGATCGCGGCGCCCACGCTGCACGTCCAGGGGGCCGCGGACCCGGTGCTGCTGTCGCACACCGCGCTCGGCGGCGGCGAGTACGTGGCGGCGCCGTACCGCTGGCGGCTGATGCCGGGCGTCGGGCACTTCCCGCACGAGGAGGCGCCGGCGGAGTTCACGACGGACCTGCTGGACTGGGTCGGTCGGCACAAGGAGTAATCCCCCGCGGGCCTCTCGGGCCTCGGCCGCACCAACTCCCTTGATTTTGCGCTCATATGACAAACGCATAGGCCACTTTCGATGCGGTCCGGACGGTTACCCCGACCGGCCCAGGGGCATCCATTCCGGTATGACCTGGATGCCCGATCGCGGCGGCGCATCGCGCGGCCGACGCCAGAACAGCCCGCACCGGTCCGCCCCCCGTTCCGGCTGGGCGGACGACCTCGGCTACGACGGCACGGACGGCCGTCAGCGCTCGGCGCAGCGACAGCTCGGCATCCCGCACATCCTCGGCCGGCGCGCCCGCTGGGTGGGCGCACGACTGCGGCGCGAGACCTGAGGTCCCGCGCCGCGGTCGTCAACGGCGTGCCGCCCGGTTCACCCGGGCAGTACGAGCCCGCTCCCGGGCGTCGCCAGGGCCCACGCGTCAGTTCACGATCGTCGGCGACAGCGCCGTGAACCAGAGCAGGACGAAGGTCGCCACCGACATGATCGGCACCAGCACCTTCGTCTCGACGTTGTTGCCGCTGCGCTTGATCAGCACGATCTCGTAGCGCTCCTTGTGCGGCCAGAGCAGCGGCGCGCCCTTCTTCGTCAGACAGTCGCCGAGCAGGTGCGCCAGCGTGCCCAGACCGACCGCGTACGGCAGCCAGCCGGGGGCGTTCGGCATCCAGGTGTTCATCCCGAAGGTGCCGAGCGCGGCCAGGCCGACGACGGTGATCCACGCCTCCGGGCCGTCGCCGGGCGGGCAGAGCCGCAGCGCCCGGATCGCGAGCGCGAGCAGGAAGAACGTCACCGCGAGGGTGAAGTTGCGGCCCAGGAAGGTGACGCCCGCCCAGGTGCCGCCACCCATCAGCGCGACGAACAGCAGCGAGTGGGTGGCGTGCCGGTGACCGCCGGAGGCCCAGGCGACGAAGCGGCAGAGCGCCTTGGATATCGGGCCGAGGAAGTTGGCGATCGAGCCGTCGTGGTGGTCGAGGTCCGGCAGCAGGGCCGCGCCCGCGCACAACACCGTGCCCATCAGTATGTCCGCCGGCTGCAGCGTCGTGTGCAGCAGCAGCGGGGGCAGGAACGGCGCCGATGCCGCATACAGCATCGCCCCGCTGACCGCGTGCGAGTGACCCATCATCGGACTACCACGACCTCCCGTTGACCTCACTCCGGTACGGCGCCGGATTGAGCCGAACGGGTGAGCGCGGCCGAGGCTACCAGGGAGGACTGACGGTCCGACGGATATCCGACCCCCGCCGCACCGGCGCGCCGACCAGCACCGACCAGCACCGACCGGGTGCCGAGGAGCGGCGACCGGCGGTGTCAGAGCGCGCAGCCCTGGGTGTCCACCCGGGTCGTCGCGGTGCCGCCCTTCTCGACGTCGTCCTTCACCTCGGCCGCCGTGAGCACGTACCCGGTGTCGGCGCTGTCCAGCGACTTGGCGAACACCACGCCGTACACCTGGCCGTCCGGGGTGAGCAGCGGCCCGCCGCTGTTGCCCTGGCGGACCAGCGAGCGGACGGAGTAGACGTCGCGCACGACCTGGCCGCGGTGGTAGATGTCCGGGCCGTTGGCCTGGATGCGGCCGCGGATGCGGGCGGGCTGGACGTTGAAGGCGCCGTTCTCGGGGAAGCCGGCCACGATGGCGCTGTCGTTGGTCCTGGCCTCGCCCGCGAAGGCCAGCGGGGGCGCGTTGAGCTTGGGCACGTCGAGGACCGCGATGTCGCGCTGCCAGTCGTAGCGGACCACCGTCGCGTCGTAGAGCTGGCCGACGCCGCCGATCTGCACGGTCGGCTCGTCGACGCCGCCGACCACGTGGGCGTTGGTCATCACCCGGTGCGGGGCGAACACGAAGCCGCTGCCCTCCAGCGTCTTGCCGCAGGAGGTGGCGGTGCCGACCACCTTGACCAGGCTCTGCCTGGCCTTGGCGACCGCCGGGCTGGCGGCCAGCGCGGGGTCGGGCGTGTCGACCTGGGTGATCGGCTCGTGCTCGAAGGGGTTGAAGACCTGGGGGAAGCCGTTGCGGGCGAGCACCTTGGAGAAGTCCGAGAACCAGTTCGGCGCGTCGCCGGGCAGCGCGTCCTGGACGCCGCCGAGGATCGCCGAGGAGCGGACCTGCTTGGAGACCGTCGGCAGAGACGTTCCGGCGAGCGCGGAGCCGATCAGCCAGGCCACCAGCAGCATCGAGATCACGTTGACGACCGCCCCGCCGGCCGCGTCCAGCACCCGCAGCGGACGGCGGTCGATGTGGCCGCGCAGCTTCCAGCCGAAGTGCGTGGTGACCGCCTGGCCTATCGCGGCGAACACGATCACCACGACGACGGCGACCACCGAGGCCGTCGTGCCGGGGCTCAGGTGGTCGAGCAGCAGCGGCAGCAGCTGCACGGCGAGCAGGCCGCCGCCGAGGAAGCCGACGACCGACAGCACGCCCACCACGAAGCCCTGCCGGTAGCCCGACACGGCGAAACCGACGGCGGCGAGGATCAGCAGCACATCCAGGACGTTCACCCGGACACCCTCCCACGACCGGCGGCGGGGCCGTGCGGACGGGCCCTCACGAGGGCCCGGCCTCGCCGCCCAGCAGCGCGCGCGAGCGCTCGGTGTCGCCCTGCACCAGGGCCAGCGCGTCGTCCGAGAGGTCCACGATCCGCGACGCGTCCCAGGGCCGCTCCAGGCCGCTGTGGTGCAGCACCCGGTCGATCACCCCGGCGGTGAAGCCCCAGACCAGCCGGCCGGCCACCGCGAACGCCGGGCCCAGGTGCCCGGACGGGTGCCGCAGCCGGACCCGGTTCGCCGGGTCCGCGAGCTCCGCGATCGTCACCCGGAACACCGCGCCGGTCTCCCCCGCGTCCACCGGGCGCACCGGCGACTCCTCGCGCCACCAGCCGAGCACCGGGGTCACCACGAAGCGGCTCACCGGGATGTAGAGGGCGGGCAGCGCGGCGAACACCTGCACGCCGGCCGGGTCGAGGCCGGTCTCCTCCCAGGCCTCGCGCAGCGCCGCCGCGATCGGGCCGGGACCGTCCGGGTCGCCGTCCTCCGGGTCGAGCGCGCCGCCCGGGAAGGACGGCTGACCGGCGTGCGAGCGCAGCGAGCGGGCCCGTTCGATCAGCAGCAGGTCGGGGCCCTGCTCGCCCTCCCCGAAGAGCATCAGCACGGCGGCCGTGCGGGCGTCCTCCACCGGCGGCAGGAAGCGGCTCAGCTGCTCGGGCAGCACGCGCTCGGCCGCGTCCCGGACGGGCTGGAGCCACTGCGGCAGACCGTCCCGCTCGATCTCGCGCACCGTCGGCGCCGGCCCGCTCACTCGCCCACCGCCAGATCCGCGACGTGCCCCTGGTGGGCGGCGGCGTCGGCGCGCGCGGCGGCCTCGCCGGGGAAGTCCCCCGGGGGCTTCAGCCGCTGGCCGGGCTGGCCGCCCATCTCGTACTTGAGCAGCTTCGTCGCCTTCTCCGGGTCCGTCTCGCCCTCGCCGTACGACGGGCAGAGCGGCGCGATCGGGCAGGCCCCGCAGGCGGGCTTCTGGGAGTGGCAGATCCGGCGGCCGTGGAAGACCACGCGGTGCGAGAGCATCGTCCACTCGGACCTGGGGAAGATCTCGGCGACGGCCAGCTCGACCTTGACCGGGTCCTCCTCGGCGGTCCAGCCGAACCGCCGCGCCAGGCGCCCGAAGTGGGTGTCGACGGTGATCCCCGGGACGCCGAAGGCGTTGCCGAGGACGACGTTGGCGGTCTTGCGGCCGACGCCGGGCAGGGTCACCAGGTCGTCCAGGCGGCCCGGGACCTCGCCGCCGAAGTCGTCGCGCAGCGCGATCGACAGGCCGATCAGCGACTTCGCCTTGTTCCGGAAGAACCCGGTCGGGCGGATGATCTCCTCCAGCTCCTCCGGGTTCGCCGCCGCCATGTCCTCCGGGGTGGGGTACCGGGCGAACAGCGCGGGCGTCGTCTGGTTCACCCGCAGGTCCGTCGTCTGCGCGGACAGCACGGTGGCCACCAGCAGCTGGAACGGGTTCTCGAAGTCCAGCTCCGGGTGCGCGTACGGGTAGAGCTCCGCGAGCTCCCGGTTGATCCTGCGCGCCCGCCGCACCATCGCCAGCCGGGACTCGGGCTTCCTCGGCCGCGCCGCGGGCTTCGCCTTCGGCGCCGCCGCCTTCCGGACCTTGCTCTCTGCCATGAACGAAGGCTACGCCGGACAGCCGAACCCGTGCGCCGCATTGACCGTCCCCGGTCCCACCGGACCGGGCGGGAGCGGGGGTTACTGCCCCTGGCGGACCTTGACGCCGCCGACCAGCGAGTAGGAGCGGACCTTGACGACCGCGCCGCCCGGCTCGCCCACCACGCCCTTGCTGCGGCCGCCGAGCAGCGAGAAGCCGCTGACCTCGACCGTGGTGCCCTCCGGGACGGTCAGGTCGACGCCGCCGAAGACCGAGAAGGCGTCCACCTCGGCCGAGGCGCCCTCGGGGTAGGCCAGCTCGGCGCCGCCGACCAGGGCCGCCTTGACCAGGTGGGTCGGGCCGGCCGGGAGCCCGGCGTCGGTGTGGTCGAGCTTGGCCCCGCCGACCGCGGCGACGTGCACGGTGCGCTCGCGGGCCTCGAACTCGCCCCGGTGCTTCAGGCCGCCCAGCAGGGCGAGGCTCCACTCGGTGCGGCGGGCGGCGGTCGGGGCGTTCTTCGTGATCTCCATGACCTGAACACTACGGCGGGCGGCTGAGGGCCCGTCAGTGTCGACCGGCACTGCTCCGGAATGACATCTGTCATGGTCGGAGGCGTGATCGACACTGCGGGACGACGGTCGGCGGGCCGGCTCCGAAGGGGCGCCCGGGCGGAAAACCCGGTCGCCCGGGAGCGCCCGGGCGGCTAGCGTCGCGCGCATGGTCGAACTCAGCCGCAGTGTGCTTCTCCCGCCCGAGATCGACGAGTTGACGCGGGTGTGCGAAACGAATCCGCAGTACTGGAGGTACAGCGGGGACCTCGATCCGGACGACCTTTCGGTCGCGGGCATCCACGCCATGCTCCGCGACGAGGCCCGGGCGGACGGCTGCGAACTGCTGACGGCCCGTGCCGCGGACGGCCGGACGGTCGGGCTCGCCCAGGTGCTGCTGCGCCACCCCCGGGACGGCTTCCCGTGGATCGGGCTGCTGCTGGTGGACGGGCGGGCGCACCGCAGCGGGCACGGGCGGGCGATCGCCGGGGCGCTGGAGGAACGGTTCCGCGCGGCCGGGGAGACGGGCGTCCGCCTCGGGGTGCTGCAGGACAACGTCGAGGCCGAACGGTTCTGGACGGCGCTCGGGTACCGGCGGATCGACATGCGCCCGGACGCCGCCAAGGGCCGCCCGACCCTGGTGATGCACAAGGACCTGTCGGGCTGAGAACCGACGCACACGCGGGAGCTCCGTCCACAGGCTGTGGACGGAGCTCCCACCTGTGCGCCGCGGCGTTCGTCGTGCTGGGTGTGGCCCTGCTGTGAGGCCCTCGGGGCGCTGCCGAAAAACCCGAAAAAAATTTCTGCGGGAGAGCGATGAGTTCCGTCCGGGCGGCCGGTCTACCCCTGTGAAAGCGACGAACCCCCGAAGGGACACCCCGTGAACGCCACCGCCACCCGCACCGTTGCCTCCACCGACGGCACCGAGATCGCCTACACCGTCACCGGTTCCGGCCCGGCCGTCGTCTTCGTCGACGGCGCCCTCTGCCACCGGGCGTTCGGGCCCGGCGCGGCGGTCGCCGAGCAGCTGGCCGCGCACCACACCGTCTACACCTACGACCGGCGCGGGCGCGGCGGCAGCGCGGACACCGCGCCGTTCGCCGTCGAGCGCGAGATCGAGGACCTCGCGGCCGTCATCGCGGCCGCCGGCGGCGCGGCCAACGTGATCGGTGTCTCCTCCGGCGCGGCGCTCGCGCTGCGGGCCGCCGCGAGCGGGGTCGCGATCAGCCGGATCGCCGTCTACGAGCCGCCGTTCAGCACCGAGGACGGGCAGCGCGAGCGGTTCGACGCGTACGTCACGGACCTGGCCGAGGCGCTCGCGGACGGGCGCCGCGGTGACGCCGCCGCCCGGTTCATGGCCTTCGTCGGCATGCCCGCCGAGATGGTCGATCAGATGCGCGGCGCGCCGGTGTGGCCGGCCTTCGAGGCGGTCGCGCCGACGCTCGCGTACGACGCCGCGGTGGTGGGCACCGCGGCCGG
>NZ_JBFBDY010000295.1:0-7995 GCF_040683475.1 Kitasatospora sp. NPDC093558
TCGACGGCGGCCATGCCGAGCACGGTGATGACGACGCCGAGGTCGTGCGTCGAGAGGAACATCGCCTGCGCCACGGCGAAGGTGCCCGAGGTCACGGCGAGGACGGTCACCACGGCGACGCAGAACAGCGAGAGCGCGACGGAGCGCCGGCGCAGCAGCCGGATCGCCGGCCAGCCGAGCAGTCCGGCGCCGCCCGCGCCGAGGGCCGCGAACAGGGCGATGAGCAGGAGGTCCTTCACCGGTCACCACCGCCGGCCGGGTCGTAGCGGTAGCCGACGCCCCACACGGTGGTGATGAGCGCGGGCGCGGCGGGGTCGTCCTCGATCTTCTCGCGCAGCCGCCGGACGTGGACGGTGACGGTGGAGAGGTCGCCGAAGTCCCAGCCCCAGACGCGCTGCATGAGGTCCTGCCGGGAGAAGACCGTGCCGGGGTGCCGGAGCAGGAACGCGAGAAGGTCGAACTCGCGCAGGGTCAACGAGAGTTCGCGCTCACCGCGCTGCGCGCGGCGGGCCTTCGGGTCGAGGACGATGTCCCCCGAGCGCAGCGGTCCGCCGTCCGAAGCGGCCGGCCCGGCGCCGGCCCGGGCGCGGCGCAGCACCGACTGCACCCGCAGCACCAGTTCGCGCGGGCTGAACGGCTTGGTGACGTAGTCGTCGGCGCCGAGCTCCAGGCCGAGGATGCGGTCGGCCTCGTCCCCCTTGGCGGTGAGCAGCACCACCGGCAGCCCGGCGCCCTCGGCGGAGGCGCGCAGGCGGCGCAGCACCTCCAGGCCGTCGAGGCCGGGCAGCATGAGGTCCAGCACCAGAAGGTCCGGGGGCGCGCTGCGGGCGAGGGCGAGCCCTTCGGCGCCGTCGGCGGCGCGGTCCACCCGGTGGCCGGCGCGGGTGAGGTAGCCGGCGACGACCTCGGCCACGGTCGGGTCGTCGTCGATCACCAGGATGCGGGAGGCACCGTTCGCCCCGCCGAGGATGTCGTTCACCCCGCCGAGGATAGGAGGCCGCGGCGCCGGGTGCCGACCCCGCACGCCGACCGTCCGCGTTCCGTAAGATCCCCCGGACGGCCCAGCCGCCGCGACGTCCGCGTTCCGTAAGACGCCGGTGCCCCCGCACGCGGCCCGTCCGCGCTTAGCGTGGCCCGCGTGACCACACCCACCTCCCCACCTCCCTCCGTCGACGTCGTCCTGCCCTGCCTGGACGAGGCCGCCGCGCTGCCCTGGGTCCTCGGGCGGATCCCGGCCGGCTGGCGGGCGATCGTCGTCGACAACGGCTCCGCGGACGGCTCGGCCGAGCTGGCCCGCTCGCTCGGCGCGACGGTGGTGGCCGAACCGCGGCGCGGCTTCGGCGCCGCCTGCCACGCCGGGCTGCTCGCGGCCACCGCCGAGCTGGTGTGCTTCCTGGACTGCGACGGCTCGCTCGATCCGGCCCAGCTGCCGCGCGTCACCGGCCCGGTGCTGGCGGGCACGGCGGACCTCGTCCTCGGCCGGCGCCGCCCGGCGACCGCCGGGGCCTGGCCGGTGCACGCCCGCCTCGCCAACGCCGTCCTCGCCCGCCGCCTGCGCGCCCGCACCGGGGCCGCGCTGCACGACCTCGGCCCGATGCGGGCGGCCCGCCGGGAGCGGCTGCTGGCCCTCGGCCTGGGCGACCGGCGCTCCGGCTACCCGCTGGAGATGGTGCTCACGGCGTCGGCGGCCGGGATGCGGATCGCCGAGACGCCCGTCGACTACCTGCCGCGCGCGGGCCGCTCCAAGGTCACCGGCACCCTTCGCGGGACCCGGCAGGCCGTCCACGACATGCGGGCGGTGCTGGCCGCGCCGCCGCCCACGCTGCTGGTGATCGCCAAGGCCCCGGTCCCGGGCCGGGCGAAGACGCGGCTCACCCCGCCGTTCACGCCCGAGCAGGCCGCCGGCCTGGCCGAGGCCGCCCTCGGCGACACCCTGCACACCCTGTCCACCGTCCCGGCCGGGCTGCGCCTGCTGGTGCTGGACGGCGAACCGGGCGGGTGGCTGCCGCCGGGCTGGCGGGTCGTGCCGCAGTCCGGCGGCGGACTGGACGAGCGGCTCGCGGCGGCCTTCGCCCACGCCGCCCGCCACGCCCCGGGCGCACCCGCGCTGCTCGTCGGCATGGACACCCCGCAGGTGAGCGCGGCCGTGCTGGCCGAGCCACTGTCCGCCGCCCGGCGGGCCGGCGTCGACGCGTGGTACGGACCGGCGGCCGACGGCGGCTTCTGGGCCTTCGGCCTCGCCCGGCCGACGCCCGCACTCGCCGCTCAACTGCTGCGCGGCGTACCGATGTCGACGCCACACACGGGAGCCCACCTCCTCGACCGTCTCGACGCAGCCAGCCTGACGGTTCATCAACTTCCTGAACTGACCGACGTGGACACCGCCGACGATGCGCTCCGTGTCGCCGGGGAAGCCCCGCACAGCCGCTTCGCCGCCCGCCTCCGCAGCGCCGAAACCGCTCCCGAGGTGGCGAGTTGACGATCACCGCCGCCACCCCCTGGGTCGACGACCCCTTCGCCGAAGCCGTCCGCACCGGCCGCGGCCCGCTCTGGCTGCGCCGCTCCGACGGCCACCGCCTGCGGCTCGACGTCGAACGCTGGTGCGCCCCGGCCGCCGGCGCCGACCACAGCCTGCTGCTGCGCTGCACCCGGCTGTCCGCGCCCGTCCTCGACCTCGGCTGCGGGCCAGGCCGCCTGGTCGCCGCGCTGCTCGAACTCGGCGTCCCGACGCTCGGCGTGGACGTGACCGGCGCGGCCGTCGCCCGCACGCTCGGCCTCGGCGGCCCGGCGCTGTGCCGGTCGGTCTTCGACCGCCTGCCCGCCGAGGGCCGCTGGGGCGCCGCGCTGCTCGCCGACGGCAACCTCGGGATCGGCGGCGACCCGGTCGCGCTGCTCCGCCGGGGCGCCGAACTCATCGCGCCGGAAGGCCTGTTGCTCGTCGAGGTGGAGGCGAGGGAGACGGACGAGCGCGCCGTCGTCCGGGTCGAGGGCCCGGACGGCCGGCTCGGCCCGCCGTTCCCCTGGGCCCGCCTCGGCACCCGCGCCGCCCTGCACCGCGCCCGCGCGGCCGGTCTCGCCGAGGCCGAGCGCTGGACCTCGCACGGCCGGCGCTTCCTCGCCCTGCGGAAGGCCTGAGCGGAAGGCCTGAACCGGACGGCGGCATGGATTTGGGCCGGGGTCCAGGGAGCCTTGCAGGACGCCGTTCGTGCGTCACGCGTGCGGCTGTCGCCCAACCGCCTCTTGGCCCCTCGGTCAGGAGTGCCCCGGCGGCACCCTTTGAGGCGTCGCGGCCGAGCCTGCCAGAAGCCCCGGGCGGGGACAAGACCCCCGAACCGACGCCTACCCGGCGTTCCCCGCCCGCCACGGCGGGTGCCCGGACCTGCACGTCGTGGGCACCCGCCCGATGCCGTCCGCGCACCGGAGCCACCGGACGGACACCCTCTTCACACCGTCCTCTTCACACCGCGCTCTTCAACCGTCCGCGCGACGGCCCACCGACCGCCCCGCCGCCGCGCCGCACCACCGGCCACGACGCACGCCAGCGCCACCCCGTACGCGGCCTGCTGCGCCCCGATCCCGCCCGTCAGGTACAGCACCTGCCCCGCCGCCGGGACGGCCAGCCACTCCCACCGCCCGTCGAGCGCCACGAGCGCCACCACCAGCAGCCCGTACCACGGGTACGACGGCGCCACGACGAGCAGCGCCGTCCCGGTGACGAGCAGCGCTCCCGACCACGGCCGCGCCGGGTCTCCGCGCCGCAGCACCCACAGCGCCACCCCGGCCAGCACCGCACCCGCCGCCCACGGCAGCAACGCATCCGGTAGGACCAGCGCCAGCAGCCCGAACCGGTCGATGTGCCCCTGCTCGTAGCCCTCCTCCCGCAGGTAGCCCGGCAGGTACCCGAGCACCCCGGCGCCCGACGCGGCGACGTACGGCAGGTACGAGAGCGCGAACGCGCCAACCGTCCACGCCAGCAGCACCGCGCTCTCCCGGACGGGCCGGCGGGCGAGCGCCCCCGGCAGCGCCAGCCCGGGCAGCAGCTTCACCGCGATGGCGGCCCCCAGGAGCACACCCCCAACGGCCGAGCGCCGCCGCGCCACACACCCCAGCCCGACGACCAGCAACAGCGCGCCCAACGTGTCCACGTGCGCGTCGTTGACCGCCCACACCGTGACGCCCGGGCACCACCCCCACAGCGCCGCGCGCCGGCTCCCCCGCCCGGCCACGAGCAGCGCCCCCGTCGTCGCGACCGCGAGCAGCGCCCCGGCCGCCTGCGCCCCGCGCACCCCGCCGCCGAACGGGTGTACGACGACGAACCACGCCTCCGCGACGGGCGGGTAAATCGTGTGCACGGCAGGCCGGTTGATGTGAGTGCAGTCCCCGGCCACCGTCCGCCGCTCGTCCCAGCCGGAGCACTCCCCAGCCGTCGGCCAGAGCCCCGGATCGCGCAGCCGGGCGAGCGCCGGATCGTCCGGGGTGTGCGCGTACGGGGAGATCCCGGCAGCCTGCACGCGGCCGTCCCAGACGTAGCGGTAGGCGTCGTCGCTGGTGCGCGGCGGCGCGAGGAGGCCGACGGCGGCGACGGCAATGCTGCCGGCGAGCACCAGCGGGACGACCTGACGGTCCGTCACTTTCCGCAGCAGCACCAGCGCCAGCGCGAACAGCCCGGCGTCGACGGCGTACCAGACGAACAGGGGCGCACGGTGGTCGAGCGTGCCGCCGCCGGTGACGGTCACGGCGAGGGCTCCGACCAGGGCGGCGAGGGCGAGGAGGGCACGAGTGGGCACGGCGCCCACCCTCCCACCGCCCGGCCCGGCCGGACCGCCGCGACGTGGCGCCGTTCGGATTCCGTAAGCACGTCGGAGCGCCGCCGCGGGGCCCTGAAACGGTTCCATGGGCACGTGAATCCGAAGACGCCCGAACCCCCCGACGTGCCCAGCGCACCCCTTCGCTACGACCTCCCGCTCCCGCCGCCACCCGACGCCCTGCGCCGCGGCCCGTTCCGCGAGGGGACGTTCCGCTCGGCGCTGCACGAGCCGCGCACCACCGTCGTGCTCGGCCGCTGGCTGGGCGCCGCGCTGCTGGTCTGCTTCCTGACCGGCCTGATCAGCCACGGCCTCCAGGACCCACCCAGCTGGCTCGTCCCGTACCTCCAGAGCCGGCCGGGCGGCGGCTACCAGGTCACCCAGGGCCTCCACGTGATCAGCGGCCTGGCCGCGATCCCGCTGCTCGGGGCGAAGCTGTGGACGGTCTACCCACGGCTGTTCGAATGGCCGCCCGCCCGCAGCGTGCTGCACGCGCTGGAGCGGCTCGGCATCTTCGTCCTCGTCGCGGCGATGCTGCTGGAGCTGTTCACCGGCCTGTTCAACACCCTCCAGTGGTACCCGTGGCCGTTCCCCTTCCGCCAAACCCACTTCTGGCTGGCCTGGTTGGCCACCGGCGGCCTCCTCGTCCACATCGCCGCCAAGGGCACGCTGATCGCCCGGCACTGGCGCCGCCCGGCCGTCGGACTCCCGCAGCGCCGCGCCTTCCTGACCGCCGTGACGGCCGCCGCGGGCGTCGTCACGCTCACCACCGCCGGCCAGACCGTGCCGTTCCTCAGCGGCCTCGACCTGCTCGCCCCGCGCCGCCCGGACATCGGCCCGCAGGGACTTCCGATCAACCGCACCGCCGCCCAGGCCGGCGCCGTCACCGCCCCAGCCGACTGGCGGCTGCGCGTCGACGGCCCCCGCCCGTACACCCTCACCCTCGCCGAGCTCGCGCAACTCCCCCAGCACGAAGCCGAGTTGCCGATCGCCTGCGTCGAGGGCTGGAGCGCGACGGCCCGCTGGAGCGGGGTCCGGATCGCCGACCTGATGGAGCGCGCCGGCGCCCCTGCCGGGGCCGCGCTGCGCGTCACCTCCTTCGAGACGAACGGGCCGTACCGCGTGATGAACATGCCCACCGAGTACTGCGTCGACCCGCTCGCACTGCTCGCCCTGCGGGTCAACGGCGAGGTCCTGAACGCCGACCACGGCTACCCTGCGCGGGTCATCTGCCCCAACCGGCCCGGCGTGCTGCAGACCAAGTGGGTCGAACGGATCGAGGTCGTCTGATGCCCCGTTGGCTGCGCGCCGCCCTCCTGCTCGGCGGCCTCGCCCTGCTCGGCTTCGGCCTCTCCGGCCTGCTCGCCGACTCCTACATCACCGCCCCGCTCGACGTCCTGGTCTGGGCCGTCGGCGCGGTGATCCTGCACGACGGCCTGTGGGTGCCGCTGCTCTGCCTGGTCGGCGCCCGCTACGCCCGCGGCCCGGTGCTGCGCGCGTGGCTGGTCGTCGCCGCGGCGGTGACGGCCGTCGGGCTGCCGGCCGTCCTGCGGGACGGCACGAACCACGGCAACTCCACCGTCCTGCCGCTGCCTTACGGCCGCAACCTGCTGCTGGTGCTGGCCGCCACCGCCGGCGTCGCGCTGCTGGTCGCGTTCGTCCGGCGGTGGCGCACCCAGGGGATCAGCCTGCGGAGGAGACGCCCGGCAGACCGGTCGTGAGCCCGTCCAGCGCGTGCGAGCAGACGCAGTCGCGGTCGGCCGGCAGGCTCTCCAGTGCCTTGAACAGCACGGTGCGCAGCCGGTCGACGTTCCCCGCGAACGCCTTCAGCACCTCGGCGTGGGTGACGCCCTCACCGGCCTCGACCCCGGCGTCGAGGTCGGTCACCAGGGCCAACGACGTGTAGCAGAGCCCGAGTTCGCGCGCCAGCACGGCCTCGGGGTGACCGGTCATGCCGACCACCGACCAGCCGTTCGCGGAGAACCAGCGCGACTCGGCGCGGGTGGAGAAGCGCGGGCCCTCGATCACCACGAGCGTCCCGCCGTCCACCGGCTCCCAGGCCACGTCGCGCGCCGCGTCCAGCGCCGCGCGGCGGCCGGCCGGGCAGTACGGGTCGGCCATGGACACGTGCACGACCTCGGGCACCGAGCCGTCCGGCAGGGGCAGCCCGTCGTAGTAGGTCTGCACCCGGCCGGAGGTGCGGTCGACGAACTGGTCCGGCACCAGCAGCGTGCCGGGCCCGTACTCCGGCCGCAGCCCGCCCACCGCGCACGGCCCGAGCACCTGGCGCACGCCGAGCGCGTGCAGCGCCCACAGGTTGGCCCGGTAGTCGATCCGGTGCGGCGGCAGCCCGTGCCCGCGCCCGTGCCGGGGCAGGAACGCCACCCGGCGGCCGGCCACCTCGCCGAGGAACAGCGCGTCGCTCGGCGGCCCGTACGGCGTGTCGACGCGCACCTCGGTCACGTCGTCCAGCAGCGCGTACAGCCCCGATCCGCCGATCACGCCCAGTTCGGCGCGCGGGAGTTGCTGATCGTTCGTCATCGTTCGTGCCCTTCCTCGGAGACGTCCCGGCCACTGTAGGAGGCCACGGCTCCGACGGAAGCGGGACCTCGATTACGTCGGTCTTACGGCTCGCGCCGTCGTTCGGCGGCTGCGGCCGAATGGCCGCGGGCCGCCGGGGTGGTACCCGGCGGCCGGGCGGGTGACTTCCCGGACACGTCGGCAACCATCCGCCCCACCCGGCGTGCGTCGGTGGGAGTGCGCCGTCTCCGGACGGCGTACGCCCTGTCCCCGGACCTGAGAGCCGCCCATGCCTCCCACCGCGAGTCTCCGCCGCCTCGTCCCCACCGCCCTGTGCGCCCTGGCCGTCGCCCTCGCCGCCCCCGCGGCGCAGGCCGCGCCCCCGGGCCGCGACCACGGGGCCGACCCCGGCGGGAGGTACGACTGGGAGAACGTGGCGGACTGCGAGAGCAGCCACGACTGGCACATCAACACCGGCAACGGCTACTACGGCGGCCTCCAGTTCGACAACCCCACCTGGCGCGAGAACGGCGGCCTCGCCTACGCCCCGCGCGCCGACCTCGCCACCCGCGAGCAGCAGATCGCCGTCGCCGACCTGCTCGCCGCGCGCCGCGGCCTCAGCCCCTGGCCGGTCTGCGGCGCCCGCGCGACCCGCGACCGGGACCGCGGG
>NZ_JBFBDY010000296.1:0-7980 GCF_040683475.1 Kitasatospora sp. NPDC093558
GGCTGGGCCGCCTGCCGGAGGCCGCGACGGCGAACCGCGAGGCGCTCGGGCTGACGGCGAGCGCGGCGGAGCGGCGGTACCTGCGGCGACGGCTGGCGGAGGTCGGAGGCTGATTCGGTCGGTTGTGACGGCTCCAAGGGCCTGTCTTCAAACCCCCGTCGTCCGCCCGCACGGCAGGCGGGGGTTTGAAGACAGGCCCAAGCACTCGTGCGCACATTCGAGGGCGCCGGTGAAGCCGCAGGTCGGTCACGACCGACGGGAACATCGGTTCGTCCGATGATCACCGGGAGGGTGATCATCCGTTACTCCAAGCAGTTCCTCCCACTTAGGCACGGTGCTCGACCCCGGGAGTCAAGTCCCGGGGCCTGCTCATGACTTGGGAGGACCGTGTTCCACTCACCACCCGCGCCCGCACGCCGCGGCCGCATCATCGCCGCGGCGGCCGGCGCCGCAGCCGTCTTCGCCATCTCGGCCGGCGCCCCCGCCGTTGGTGCCCAGACCCCGGCCGCCGAACCGGCCTGCACGGGCAAGGCGGGCCCGGAGATGCAGGTCGACGGTGGCACCGTCACCTGGTGCGAGCTCAAGGACGGCGGCCGGCTGACCTTCACCAACACCGGCCGCGCGTACCGCGACCTGTCGCTCGTCGTCTACGACTGCGATGGCGGCAAGGGCACCGGCGCCGACCCCAAGAAGTGCGCGCAGTCGATGAAGAGCATGAACGACATCATGTGGCGGCAGATCAAGTCGAAGCGGAGCGTCCACGCCGACTTCGACATCAAGAAGGGCTCCAACGCCCAGGTCTGGTGGACCGCCGACAGCGCGGACAAGGCCACCGACCTCAAGCTCCTGGGGACGCCGTGGAACTCCTGAACCGCTCCCGCGCGGCCGCTCTCGCCGCCGCGCTGCTCGCCACCTCCGTCCCGCTGCTCGCGGCGCCGCAGGCGGCGGTCGCCCAGCAGCCCACCGTCGAGTGCGACGGCAAGTGGCACTACGAGCCGGTCGGCGACCCCGTGTTCAAGCGCGAGATTGCGGACAAGCTCACCTTCGACAACCGCAAGGGCTCCGAGCCGCGGGACGAGACGGTGAGGACGAAGGAGTCGCTGACCAAGAAGTTCTCCCACAAGGTCGACCTGGGCTACGAGATCAGCGCCGAAGCGAGCTCCAGTTTCGGCATCTTCTCGGCCAGCGTGAAGAGCAAGTTCTCGGCCTCCTACGGCTTCGCCTTCGCCGAGACCAACTCGGTGGAGAGGGAGACCGAGATCCGGCTGACCGCCGGCGTGGGGGTCGGCTACATCCGGTACGTCGGCATCGAGACCGTGGAGGTCACGGGGTACTACGAGCGGATCCTCGACTGCGACAAGAAGACCCAGCGCTACCAGCGCATCGGACCGGTCACGGAGGAGGCGCCGATCATCGGCAAGGCCGTGTGGACCGAGGCCCTTCCCGACTCGAAGTGAGGACCAGCCACATGACCGTACCGACGACCGTACCGACGACCGGCCGCCGGGGCGCACGCCTGGCGAAGGCCGCACTCGCGCTGGCCGGAGCGGCGGCGCTCACCTGCGGCACGGCCGTCGCCGCCGAGGCGCCGCCGGGCAATCCGCCCGGCGTGCACATCCTCAACGGCGACAGCAAGAACAGCAAGGCCGTTCCCTGCCCGGCGGGTTGGGTGTGCGTCTACGACGGGTGGTACGACTACGGCGCCATCGCCGTCCTGCCGGGCACCGAGGTCGGGGACCTCACCCGGGTCAGGCTCACCGACGGGGCGACGCTCACCGGGGACCAGAAGGTCAGCGGGTGGATCAACAACTCCCCGGTCCGCTACTGCTGGTACGAGAAGGGCGCGTTCCAGGGCACCTCGCACGAGATGACGCCGTTCGGCAAGGACTCCAAGTTCAGTGGTTTCAACTCGTTCAAGCCGTGCTGATCCCGGCCGACTCCAGCTCCCGGAAGGAACGTTCATGAGCCTCCCGCTCAAGCGCACCGCGGCGGCCGTGGCCACCGCCGTGCTCGGGGTCGTCCTGACCGCCACCGGCGGCCAGGCGCACTCCGCCACCGCCCCCTCCGTCCCCAGCGTTCGCGCCGGCGGCGTGGACGCCACCACCGCCAAGGTGGAGCGCCTCTGGGCCGTCGACGGCGACGACCAGAAGGTGCCCAGTGGCCAGAAGGTGCCGGTGCGCCTCAAGGTCCAGGCCGTCGACAAGGACCGCAAGCCGGTCAAGGGCGCGACCATCGCGTTCTCCACCCCTGGCCCCGGCCTCAAGTTCCCGGACGGCAAGGACGACACCAGCGTCACCACCGACCAGGACGGCTACGCCACCGCCCCCCAGCTGACCGCCGCCGGCCACGCCGGCCCGGACCTCGTCACCGCGAGTGCGGGCACCAAGGCGCAGGTCGCCTTCTCGATCACGATCACCTAGGAGTCCCCGAACCCCATGAACGACGCCCCTGCTCGATCCCACCGGCGCTACGTGGGCCGCGCTGCCCTCGGTGCCGCGGCCACCGTGCTGCTCGCCGCGGCCGGCACCGTCGCGGCCACCGCCGACACCACCCCGGCGGCCACCGCCAAGCCGCAGGTGACCACCCCGCACTGGGAGTACCGCTGGGCCGTCGCCCAGCCCGGCGGCAAGAACGTCGGCGACCTGGAGAAGCTCGGCAAGGAGGGCTGGGAGGTGGTCGCCCCGGTGAACCCCTACACCGCCGACCGCTGGAACTTCCTCCTCAAGCGCCAGCTGCCCGAGTGATCGGTACAGCTGCCTGACGGCGGCCTCCTCCCGGTTCGCCCCGGGAGGAGGCCGTCACGCTTCGTTCACTTTAGGGTGGAAATATTCCGCTGGCCGGGGTGTCGGGAGGTGGGCGAGGTGATCCGCGGGGTCCACCTGGAGGCGCAGTGGCGGCGGGAGGCCCTGCGGACGAACCTGTGGGTCGTGCCGATCCTGGAGGTCGCGCTCGCCGGGGTGCTCTTCGTCGTCACACTGGCGCTGGACAAGGCCGCGTACCGCGGGGACCTGGACCTGCCGACCTGGGTGATCAGCGGGACGGCGGACGCGGCGCGGCAGATCCTCGCGGCCATCGCGGCGGCGCTCATCACGGTCGTCGGCGTGGTGTTCTCCATCATGATCGTGACGCTGACCCTGGCCTCCACCCAGTTCGGGCCGCGCATGCTGCGCACCTTCATCCGGGACCGGACCACGCAGCTCACCCTCGGCACCTTCGTCGGGACGTTCGTCTACGCGATCCTCGCGCTCGTCGTCATCGGGCCCGGCTCGCACGGGGACTTCGTGCCGCACCTGTCGATCACCGTGTGCATGGTCCTCGTCATGGCGGACCTCGGGGTGCTGATCTATTTCATCCACCACATCGCCACGTCCATCCAGCTGCCCCGGGTGATCGCCAACATCGCGGCCGAGCTGTCCGAGGCGATCGAGGCGAGCGCGGGCGGGCCGGAGCCGGCGGTGGGGGTCGAGGCCAAGGGGCCCACGGCCGAGGAGCTGAACGTCCGGCTGGACACCTCGGGCGCGGCCGTCCCGGCGCCCGCCAGCGGGTACCTGCAGTTCGTCCGGCACCGCACGCTCGTGCGGATGGCGGCCGAGCTCGACGCCGTCATCCGGCTCGACCACCGGCCCGGGCACTTCCTCGTCCAGGGCCACCAGCTCGCCACCGTCTGGCCCGCCGAGGCCGCGCCCGAGGTGGCCCGCAGCTTCGCCCGCGCCCACATCACCGGCTCGACCCGCACGCTCGCCCAGGACATCGCCTTCGCCGTCGACCAGCTCGTGGAGATCGCCATCCGGGCGCTGTCCACCGCCGTCAACGACACCTTCACCGCGCTGACCTGCATCGACTGGCTCGGCGAGGGCCTGTGCCGGATCGCCGCCCACTGGAGCCCGAACCCCGTCCACCGGGACGAGGACGGCTACATCCGCGTGATGACCGCGCCCGTCAGCTACGAGCGGCTCGTGCAGCGCAGCTTCGAGAAGATCCGCCAGGCCGCCCCCGGCATGCCCGCCGTGCTGATCCGCCAACTCGACGCGCTCGCCGAGATCATGGCCGAGACCAGGACCGAGCAGCAGCGCCGGGTGCTCATCGCCCAGGCCGAGATGATCGAACGCCTCAACCAGGAGTCGGTGCCGGAGGCCACCGACCGCGAGGACGTCCGCCGCCGCTACCTGGGCGTGCTCGCCGCGTACGGGGAGGCGCGGGCCCGGAGCGGGCCTGACGTCACCTCAGCGTGATCCTTATCGCTCGAACGGGTGAAATCGTGACGCCCGGGGTGAGGGCGCCCCAGCGGGGCATGATCGTACGCGGAACTCCTTGAGCGAGGGGGCGGGTGTATGGGCGTTTCCGCTCGGCTGAGGCTGCTCGACGGCTTCGCGCTCGACTGCGGGGCGAAGCCCGTCCACCTGGCCAGGACGCTCCAACGCCTCCTCGCCTTCGTCGCGCTGCGCCGCGAGGCCCACCGCGCCCTCGTCGCCGGCACGCTGTGGCCGGAGTCCGACGAAACCAAGGCCTTCGGCCGGCTCCGGACGGCCCTGTGGCGGCTCCAGCAGTCCGGCGCGCCCGTGCTCGCCGCCGCGGGCGAGACGCTGCGGCTGCGCGCCACGGTGCGCCTCGACGTCGACGAACTGCTCGCCGGCATCGACGAGTCCGGCACGGGCGACCGGCGCGTGCTGCTCGCCGGCGGCCCGCGCGAGCTCCTGCCCGGCTGGTACGACGACTGGGTGCTGCTGGAGCGCGAACGGCTGCGCCAGCTCTACCTCCACACCATGGAGAAGCTCGCCGTGCGCGACCTCCACGCCGGCGACTACGGCGGCGCCCTCGAAGCCGTCCACGCCGCGCTGCGCGCCGAGCCCCTGCGCGAGAGCCCGCACCGGCTGCTGCTGGAGATCCATCTCGCCGAGGGCAACTACAGCGAGGCGATCCACACCTACCACGCCTACCGCCTGCTGCTGCAGCGGGAGTTGGGCGTGAACCCCTCCCCGGGAATGCGGCGCCTGCTGGACGCGGCGGTCGACGCGGCCCCGGGCACGGACGACGGCATCGGCCGCGCCCTGCTGCACTGATGCCGCCGGGCCTGCCCTGGGATCGTCACCGGCGTGCTCGGCCTGGACAATCGCCCGATGGGTGCCGACTTGCGCACCCGCCAGGCCATGGCCGCGCGCAAGGTGATCCCGGCCGTCGCCGGCGCCCGCGGCCCTGTGAGGTGAGCGGGTCGGCGACCGGCCGCCGGCCCGCTCGCTCGTCGTTCAACTCCCCAGGGGGCGGAAGGTCTTGCGCGGGGATGCGTCGATCGTTGCGCCGTTGACGTAGGCGAGTGGGGCGTAGTGGTACGGCACTCCGGACGGGTCCTGGGGGGCTGGGCCGTCGGGGGCCTGGGGCCACAGGACGTCGCCGGTGGCGGTGCGGGCGGGGATCAGCCAGTAGTCGCCCCGGCGGTAGGTGCCCCGCCTGCCGGAGCCCGGCTGGAACTGGACCTGGACGCCATCCTCCAGGTCCAGCCAGGGGCCTTCGACCAGGGGGAGGGCACCGTCGTCCGCTGCGGCGACGTGGTCCCAGCGGCGCAGGAAGGGGTGGGCGCCGAGGGCGCAGTCGTTGGCGCCGTCCTGGTGGTCGAGGGTGACCAGGAGGTCGACGGCGTCGATCGCGAGGACCTGGCGCAGGCGGGGCGAGGGGCGGGGCGGGTCGGCGAGGACGGTGTCGTCGGCGACGTGTCCGGTGGTGGTGTCGTCGACCAGCTCGACCCAGTCGCCCACCTCCAGGCCGAGTTTGCCGTCCCGGCCGAGGGCGGTGACGGTGGCGACCGCGCCGTGGAGGGCGGTGACCGGGAAGACGACGGAGGCGTTCTCGCGGGACCACTTGAAGGTCGCGCCGGGCAGGTGGCCGCGGCGGGCCTTCGGGGTGGTGGTCGCCGGCCAGGCGGGGCCGCCGGTGTGCACCTCGACGCGGTAGAGCTGGTTCTCCGGGCCGCGGAACCGGCTGTCCGGCGGCAGTTCGCAGCGGTCCTCGGGGACGGCCGGCGGCTGCTTGGCGTGGGCCCGCAGTTGGCCGGTCGGGCGGAAGGCGGCGAGACGGGTGGCGAACTCGGTCAGCGCGTCGGCGGTCGTGGCGGCGGCCACCGGGAGCGCGGCGACCTGCCAGACGGTCTTCGCGCGGGCCGCCGTGTCGGGGCCGGGGTCGCCGAGGGCGACCTCGCGGATCGCCGGGTCCTGGAGGGCGGTGATCAGCCGCTCCCACACCCGCAGGTACACCACGAAGGGCTTGTCCTGGGGGAGTTGGGAGGTCGGGTCGGTCGGGTCGAGGTGCAGGTCGGGCTGCGTCCAGTAGGCGGTGTCGAGCTCGTTCTCGACCAGGATGCCGTCCACGTACATCCGGCCCGCCGGGATCCTGAGGTCCTCCTGCGGCTTCTTCCCGGCGACCGCGTCGATCGCGAAGCCGCCGCCGACGGCGGGTGCGACGGCGGGCCCGAGAAGGTCGGCGACCGTCGTGCGCAGTTGGTGCAGCAGGAGGGCGCCCTGCTCGTTGAGGTCGGCGTCGAGCTGGACGCGGCCCTGCTGGGTGAGGACGGCGGAGTAGTGCTTGCGCGGGTCGAAGGTGGTGCGGGAGAAGTCGCCTTGCATGGACGGGCTCCTAAGGGACGGTCACGTGACGATCACGAGGCCGGCGTCGCAGCCGGCGGGGGTGTACTCGGCCAGGCGCAGGCGCAGGTTGTCCTCGCGCTGGGGCTGGAAGAGGTCGTGGAAGGCGCCCAGCTCGGAGCCGTCGTCGGCGCCGCGCCGGATCGCCTCCGGGCAGTCCTGGGCGAGTTGGGCGTAGCCGGGGGTGCCGTACCGGGTGCTGGTGAAGCGGGGCGGCGGCGTGCCGTCGAGGCAGTGGAAGCGGCGGGGCGTGCGGGAGCCGGGGCCGAACCGGGTGAAGCGGACGCAGCCGGACTGGCGGTGGTCGACGTGCAGGCAGCCGGTGACGACGGTGTTCTCGACGAGGCCGACGGCGTGGGTGAGGACCGAGCCGAGGACGGTCGTGCGGCGGAGGTCGACGACGGCGTGGGCCGGGCGCCGGTCCGGGGCGGAGAGGGCGGTGAGGCCGTGGGCGGTGGCGTCGAGGATGCTGTCGCAGAGCCCGATCCGGTTGGGTTCGGCGTGGACCTCGTCCGCGTTGACGACGACCGGGCCGAGGATGCTGTGCTCGACACGGAGGCAGGCCGGGGTGTCGGCGAGTTCGACGCTCGCCTCCTCGGCGTGCTCGGGGTTGCACTCCTGGTCGAGCGACCAGCCGGGCACGAGCGTGCAGTGGCGGATGGTGACCGCGCCGACGCCGCCGGAGACGCGCAGGCCGCGGCCGGCGATCAGGAGGCCGTCGAGGGTGATCCGCGGGGGCTTGCCGCAAGAGCCTGCCGGTCCGATCACGTGCAGGGCGTCGGGGCGGTTGCTGCTCCAGTCGAGGACGCGCAGGAGCGGGCGGGTCTGCTGGGCCGCGCGGATGGTGAGGTGGTCGGCCGGGTCGAGGGTGACGGCGAGGTGCTCCAGGTAGTCCCCGTTGTCGGTGATCTCGATGACGGCCTCGTGCGTGCCGTCGGGGTCGGCGGCCTTGTCGGCCTGCCAGCGGCGCAGGGCGGCGTCGATCCCGGTGAGCTCGCGGTCCTTGCCGACCCGGTAGAAGGCGGGCGGGCGCTGCGGGCCGAGCGGGCGGACGTACTCGCCGCCGCCGAGGTCGGCGCTGAAGCCGTAGTGGTAGTCCACCCAGACGCCCTCGGCAGGCGCGTGGCGGGCCGGGAACGCGATCCGGCCGAGGACCGGGTCGACGGCGACCTCGTCGTTGGTGGGGTGGTGGCGCCAGCCGGTCAGGTCGGCGGGGACGATCCGGTGGAGCGGCACGGGCTCGGCGCCCACGTAGACGCACAGGCTCTTGCCGGGGCCGTAGAACTGCGCGGTGCGCTCGGCGAAGGCGCGGCGGCGGATGAACGCGGGCACGGCGCTGGCCGGCTTC
>NZ_JBFBDY010000297.1:0-7976 GCF_040683475.1 Kitasatospora sp. NPDC093558
AGACCGCCCCCGCCCCGACGTCGCGCGCGCCGGCGCGGACCAGCCGGTCCAGCTCCCCGCCGGGTGCGGTCAGGGCGGGGAGCCGGTCGGGCGCCGGCGGTTGGTGACTCATCCGTCCGTCCCCCTGAACGTGCCCCGAAGCCGTCTCGCCCGGAGCCTACCCGGCGGACGCCCGGTCAGACGGAAGCGGAGGTGAACTCCTTGCCGAGGCAGATGCTCTGCGGGTGCTCGCGGTAGATCCCGAACTTCCGTATCGCCTCGTACCCCTCGGAGTGGTACAGCGCGACGGCCTCGGGCTGCTCGGTGCCCGTCTCCAGGATGAAGCGGGTGCGCCCGGCCTCGGCGGCGGTCTGCTCCAGGCGGCGCAGCACGCCCCTGGCGAGGCCGCGCCCGCGCGCGTCCGGGACGACGAACATCCGCTTCAGCTCGGCGTCGCCGTCGCGCAGCCCGTGCGGGCCGGCCTGCTTGGCCCGCCACCCGCCGCAGGCGACCGGCCGGCCGTCCAGGTAGGCGATCAGGAACAGCCCGGCGGGCGCCTCGAAGTCGTCGGGGTGCAGCACGGTCTCGTCCGGGTCGCCGTAGCGGCGGACGTACTCCTGCTGCACCTCCGCCGACAGGGCCTGCGCGTCGGGGTGGCCGTAGCCGGTGACGCGGAACTCGACGGTGCCGGTGTCCTTGGTGGCGGTGCTCTCCATGGTTGAAAAGCCTACGACTTCGGCTCAGCGGCCCTCGAACCGGGCGAGGAGCTCGGTCTTGCCGAACATGGCGGCGGCGTCGACGGCGGACGGGAAGCCGGCCTTCGGGTCGGCGCCGGCGGCCAGCAGGGCGTCGACGACGTCCACCGCGCCCTTGAAGACGGCGCCCGCGAGCGGGGTCTGGCCCTTGTCGTTGGCGCGGTTCGGGTCGGCGCCGCGCTCGACCAGGGCGGCGACCGTGCCGGCGTGGGCGTGGTAGGCGGCGAGCATGAGCAGCGTGTCGCCGCTGCCGTTGGTGAGGTTCGCCGAGACGCCCGCGTCGACGGCGGCGGTCAGGGCGGCGGTGTCCCCGGCCCGGGCGGCGTCGAAGAGCTTCCCGGCGAGGGCGATCACCTCGGCGTCGGGGGCGTCGGCGGGCTGCGGGCTGGCGGCGTCGGTCATGGCGGGCGGCCTCTCGTGGTCGGTTTCGCGGTCGGTGGGGCTCTGGTCGGTCGTACCGGTCGTACTGGCGGCGCGTACCGCACCGTAACCGCCGGGCGGACGCCCGGACCAGCACGCGTCCGGATGGCGGATACGGGCTTCCCCGGGCACGACACGCCGGCGGATAGGTTGCGCGGCCATTCGAGCGAACTTCCGGACCCCCCGGGAAACTTCCCGCCCACCCGCCGGAATGCCTCGCCGCACCGCAACAGAGCGCCGCACGGCCCCCACCCGGGCCGGTTCGCATACCTCCACCCGAGCCCCACGGCGGTATTGAGCGGTGAAACCACCCATTTGCACCGTTCCATCATCTATTACTTTTTGTCACGATTAGGGCACTTTCCGTGACACTGTCCCTGTCCCCCTCCCCGAGGAGCAGAACGTGATCCTCTCGATTTCCGGCATCGTCCTGTTCGGCACCATCGCCTTTCTGTTCTTCCGCCGGGACGGACTAAAGGTCTCCCACGCGATCGTCTGCGCGCTCTTCGGCTTCTACGTCGCCGGCTCCTCGATCGCGCCGAGCATCACCGCGGGCGGCGCGAGCCTCGCCAGCCTGCTCGGCGGCCTCCGGTTCTAGCGCCGCCACTCCCCCGTACGGGCCCGGGCGCGGATCCCACCGCCCCGGGCCCCGTCGTACCACGAGCACCATGCGCTTCACCCCCCACCCGTCCCGACCGCCCGGGGAGTCAAGGAATGTCGCTCCACCGCCACCTCGGCAAGGGCCGTGAGATCGCCCGGACCGCCGGGGACCACGCCTCCGACATGTTCGCCCCGCTCACCGTCATCGGCCGCGGCCTGCGCCACCACGCCGGCTGGGCCAAGGGCCGCTGGAACGCCACCCCCAGGGAGCGCCGCGGGCCCACGCTGTTCCTGTCGGCCGCGATGCTCGTCGGCATCTACCTGCTGCCGCACGGCCTGCTGTTCGCCCTGATCGCGCTCATGGCCAGCGCCGCGTGGGCCGGACGGGCCCCCAAGGCGCCGCCCGCCGCGCCCGCGCCCGACGTCGCCGACGTCAAGCTCGCCGCGCTCTACTCGGCGCTGACGCCCTACCTCTGCGGCCCCGAGGACGCCAACCCGCTGTACCACTTCGAGGGCAGCTACAAGAGCGCCTTCGGCAGCTGGGAGTTCGACGGCGAGGGCCGGCTCTCCCGGCTGGAACTCACCTACCCCGCGTACTTCACCGACACCGAGCCGGCCGCCCGGGCCCGGATCGAGCAGGTCGTCCAGGGCAAGGCCGGACGAGCCCGCGAGTACCGCTTCGACTGGGACGAGGAGTCGAACAGGCTGCGGGTCTCCGCGATGAGCCCGCTGCCCACCGACATCGTCGCCCAGCGCTTCGTGGCCGCCCCCGGCGAGATCGTGCTCGGCTTCACCGACGAGGACGGCAGCGCCCGCACCATCCCGGTCGGCCAGGGCGGCACCCTCACCCAGCAGCCGCCGGTGATCTGGCGCACCGGGCCGCGCTCGGGCGAGCCCCACCTGCTCGCACTCGGCGTCGCCGGGTACGGCACCTCCAGCCTGGTCCGCTCGATCGCGCTCCAGGCCCTCCCGTACGCCGACCTCGTGGTGATCGACGGCGCCGGCACCGGCGAGCACGCGTGCCTGGTCAACCGGCCCGGCGTGCACACCGTCGAGACCAGCCTGCACGGCGCCCTCGCCGCCCTGGAGTGGGCCGCCCAGGAGACCGACCGGCGGCTCGCCGCGCTCAACACCGCCCGGCACACCGGCAGCGCCCCGCCGGAGGACGTCACCCGGCCGCTGTGGCTCCTGCTCGACCACCCGACCGAGCTCAGCGAGCTCGCCCACGCCGAGGGCCGCCCCGACCCGCAGGACCTGCTGGAACTCCCGCTGCGGCACGGCCGCGCCGCCCGCGTCACCGTCGTCATCGCCGACGACGTCGAGGCCCGCGACCGGCTCACCCCCACCGTCCGGACCACCACCCGCGCCCGGGTCGTGCTCGGCCCGGCCGGCCCCGAGGAGGGCCACGTCGCGCTCGGCGTCCCGCTCGACATCGTGCCCGCCGCGCACGCCCCGGTCGGCCGCGGCTACGCCCGCATCGGCAACGGCGCCCCGGTCCGGCTCCAGGTGCCCGCCACCGTCGACCCGCTGGACGACGAGGCCCCGGCCGCGCTGCGGGACGCCGTGATCGCCCTGCTGCCGCACCGCGACACCCGCACCGAGGCCGCGGCCGACGCACCGCCCCGCCCCGAGCAGCCGCCGCTGGTCCGCCCCGGCGAGCCGGCGTCCGGCGCCCGGCCGGTCGACCTCGGCAAGGGCGAGCCGATGATCCGTTCCCGTCCGATCTCCTGACCGCAAGGAACCGGGGGCGCCGACGGCCGCCGAAAGCCGTCCCGGTACGCTCGTGACGGAAAGGCCGCACGATCACCGGATGTGAAATAGGTGACACCTGGGGTGATATCACCGGCCAGATGTGACAAATCGGGCGCCGGTGGGTACAAACAGGGGCGGCACGACAGACGACGCATGTCCCGGGACGGGAATCTTCGTCGGAAGCCGAGCGTTGACCGAACGACGAAGAACAGCGACCACTAGTCCTGTGGGCCATAAGCCCGGGAGGCACGATTCATGAGCGAGCGAGCTCTCCGCGGCACGCGACTCGGGGCCACTAGCTACGAGACCGACCGTGGTATCGATCTGGCTCCCCGCCAGACCGTCGAGTACGCATGTCAGAACGGACACCGATTCGAGGTTCCTTTCTCGGTCGAGGCGGAGATCCCCGCGACCTGGGAATGCCGCTTCTGCGGTCAGGAAGCGGCACTTCTCGACGGCGACGAGCCTGAAGAGAAGAAGATCAAGCCGACGCGCACCCATTGGGACATGCTGATGGAGCGCCGTACGCGCGAGGAGCTGGAGGAGGTGCTGGCCGAGCGGCTGGCCGTGCTCCGCTCCGGCGGGATGAACCTCGCGGTACACCCGCGGGACACCCGCAAGAGCGCCTGACCCTCGCTCCCGCTCCGGCGGGAGGACGCGAAAAGGGACCCTGGAATCCAGGGTCCCTTTCGCGTGTCCGCGCCTTCGAGGGGGTCAGCCGTTGATCGGCGGGCGGTAGGTGGTGTCCGGGCCCTGCGGGCCGCGCGGGCCCGCCTCGGGGTCCACCACCTCGCCCTGGATCACCTTGCCGTCCGGGCGGTGGATGCGGATCTGCTCCTGCAGCCGCATCGCGTCCGCGAACGCGTCGGCGCCCACGGCCGAGGTGCTCCGCAGCGCCTTGTCCGCCAGCCGGCGGCCGGCCGCCCGCCACAGGGCGCGGGTCGGCGGGAACAGCAGGGTGAGCGCCACCAGGTCCGACAGGAAGCCGGGCACGATCAGCAGCAGGCCCGCCAGGACCGTCATGCTGGTGCCGGTCTGGGGCTGCTGCGGCTGCGGGTCCTTGCTCTGCTCGATCGCCGCGGACAGCGCCTTCAGCCCGGCCCGCTTGATCAGCGAGCCGCCGATCACGGCGCCGGCGATGAGCAGCAGCAGGACGGTGAAGCCGCCCAGCCAGGAGCCCACCTGGACCAGCAGCCAGATCTCCAGCACCAGCCAGGCGGTGATCAGCAGCGGCAGCACCCGGCGGAGCCCTCCGCGCGGGGCCGGACGGGTGGGGGTAGCTTGCTGGGTCACGGTACGGATCCACTCCCGACGGTGCTCTTCGCGCCGCACGGGAGGTCCGGGCCGGCTACGGCACCACCTGGTCCAACGATTCCCCGGCGGCCGGTGTTCCGGCGCTCCCCCGGCGTCGGCGGGCAACCAGCAGGCCCGCGCCGCAGGCCAGCAGGCCGCCGACGGCGAGCGTCCACTCCGGGGTGGCGCCGATCCGGTCGGCGACCGTGGTGCCGTCGCGCAGCGGGACGGTGGCGGACAGCTCGGCCGGCGTCAGCTCCTGGGTGCGCTGCTCGACCGTGCCGTCCGGGGCGATCACCGCGCTGATGCCGCTGGTGGCGGCGATCAGCACGGCCCGGCCGTGCTCGACCGCGCGCAGCCGGGACATCGCGAGCTGCTGCTCGGGCTGGCCGGTCCTGGCGTACGTGGCGTTGTTGGTCTGCACGACCAACACGCGGGCGCCGCTGTCCACGGTGTCGCGGACGATCTCGTCGTAGGCGACCTCGAAGCAGATCACGTCGCCGATCCGGGCCGGGCCGAGCTGCATGACGCCGTTGTGGTCACCGGGCCAGAAGTCGCGGGCGACCCGCTGCAGGCGGGTGACCACCTTCATCAGCTGGGCGCGGAACGGCACGTACTCGCCGAACGGGACGGGGTGCTGCTTGGTGTAGGACGCGCCCGGGCCGGTCTTCGGGTCCCAGACGATGCCCTCGTTCTGGACGTGCTGCTGGTCCGGGCCGTCCACCAGGGTGCCCACCAGGGTGGGCAGGCCGACGGCCTTCACGGCCTCGTCGATGCGCTGGTAGGCGAGCGGGTCGCTGAAGGGGTCGAGGTCCGAGGAGTTCTCCGGCCAGATCACGACGTCGGGGCGCTGGACCTGGCCGGCCCTGATGTCGGCGGCCAGCCGCTCGGTCGCCGAGGCGTGGTTGTTGAGGACCATCATCGGGCGGCCGAGGAAGTCCATGCCCGGGTTCGGCACGTTGCCCTGGACGATCGCGACCTCCACGGTGTCGTCGGCCTTGGTCGGCACCGGGACGAGGTAACCGGCCAGCAGGGCGGCCACGGCGCCGAGGCCCGCCAGCGCGGCGGCCCGGGGAGCCCGGCGCGGGCCGCGCAGGCGCAGCGCCGCCCAGGCCAGCAGGGCGCCCGAGAGGGCGACCGCGAAGGTCACCAGCGGGGCGCCGCCGATCGCGGCCAGCGGGGTGTACGGGGTCGCCGTGTTGGCGAAGGCCAGCCGGCCCCAGGGGAAGCCGCCGAGCGGCATCCGGTCGCGTGCCCACTCCTGCGTCACCCACAGGCACGCGGCCCACAGTGGCCAGGCGGGCAGCCGGGAGGTGACGGCGAGGCCGGCGCCGAGCAGCAGCATGAACAGCGCCTCGACGATCGACAGGCCGACCGTCGCGTCCCAGCCGACCACGCGCAGCCAGCTGAGGAGCATCAGGAAGAACGGGAAGCCGAACGCGAAGCCGGTCCACGCCGCCTGGCGGACCGTACGGCCCCGGGTGAGCAGCGAGAGCGCGGCGACGCCCAGCAGCGACAGCGGCCACAGGTCGTAGGGCGGGAACGCGAGCGCCAGCAGCAGACCGGCCAGCGCGGCGAGGCCGGTCCGGGGCAGGCCGGCGCGGACCTTCGCGACGGCCCGGGCGAGCCGGCCGGGCCGGCGCTCGGGGGCCGGCGGCTCGGGTGCGGCAGCGGACCGCTCCTGGGTGACGGACATGGTCACCGGCGCACCATCTCTCTGTGGCTTGTTGTTCGGACGCTGTCCGAAGAAGGTACCCCGGAACGGACGGTGGCCGGGAGGCGAGGGGGAGCTGTGCGGCTGGTGAGGGGCTGGGGGCGGTGGGTCAGCGGGGCGCGTAGCGGACCTCGCCGAGGGGCCAGACGGTGGCGAGCCAGGTGGAGACGGCGTGATGGAGGGGGGCGTCCAGTTCGGCGCGGTCGGCGCGGACCCACGAGCTGACGGACGCGACGGACGGGTCGGTGCGGTCCCGGCAGATGTAGACGCAGCCGATCACCTCGTCCCGGCCCGGTTCCAGGACGGTGTAGGCGAAGCCGGTGCGGTTCGCGAAGTCGGCGGCGTGGCGTCGCAGGTCGGCGAGGTTCTGCTCCGGCGGCATCCCGCCGGACGGCGGCCAGCTGCGGCCGGCCCAGCCGGGGGTGGCGCGGATGTGCTCGATGCTGCTCGTCCAGGCGGCGTGGTCGGAGGCGTTGTGCTGCTCGCCCAGGGGCTCCAGGCGGAAATCCTGGGCGAGCAGCGTGCGCGGGACGGTGAACTCGGCGGGGACCAGCGGGTTGATCGTCATGCCGATCAACCTAGTGCCGTGACCGGATAGGTCTACTCGGCGGCCCGGTGGACCGTGCGGCCGCGGACGACGGTGCGCAGGCAGGTCGGGAGGGGGTGGCCGGGGGTGAGGTCGGGCAGGCCGGGGGTGCCGGAGCGGGGGTCGGTGGACCAGCCGGCGACGCGGGAGTCGGGGGCCTGGACGACCAGATCCCCGGCGGCCCAGATCGCGTAGCTGGCGACCGCGCCCGGGACGAGGACGCCGTCCTGGTCGCGGCCGATCGCGCGCCAGCCGCCACGGGTGTGGGCGGTGAAGGCCGCGCGGACGGAGATCCGGTGCTCCAACGTCTGGTGGAAGGCCGCCGCCCGGACCGTCCCCCACGGGTCGAGCGGGGTCACCGGGGCGTCGGAGCCGAACGCGAGCGGGACGCCCGCGCGCAGCAGGGCCGCGAACGGGTTGAGGGCGGCAGCCCGTTCGGCGCCTAGGCGCTGGACGTACATGCCCTCCGCACCGCCCCACGCGGCGTCGAAGGCGGGCTGGACGGAGGCCGTGAGACCGAGCTCGGCGAAGGCCGCGACGGACTTGTCGTCCAGCGCCTCGGCGTGCTCGACGCGGTGGCGCAGCGCCTTGACGCGCTCGGCGCCGACCCGCGCTCCGGCCGCCCGGACGCCGTCGATCACCGCGCCGACGGCGGCGTCGCCGATGGCGTGGAAGCCGGCCTGCAGCCCGGCCTCGGTGCACGCGGCGACGTGGTCGGCGACCTGGCCCGCGGTCAGGTACGCGGTGCCGGTGTGGTCGGCGTCGGCGTAGGCGGCGTGCAGGCAGGCCGTGTGCGAGCCGAGGGCGCCGTCGACGAAGAGGTCACCGCCGGCGCCGACCGCGCCGAGCCGACGGGCCGTCTCGACGCCGCCCAACT
>NZ_JBFBDY010000298.1:0-4370 GCF_040683475.1 Kitasatospora sp. NPDC093558
TTTTTAGGCCGGGGGGCGTGGTGGTGGTGCGGTGGGGGGGCGGGTGGTGGTGGTTGGCGTGTTTGGTCTGCCGCCCCCGGGGCTTGTTGAGCCCGGGGCGCGCTGGGGTGTGCGCGCCTGCGCCGCCCGAATGGGTGACACGGATGGGAGTTTGACGGCTCGTCACAGAGCTACGGTGACTATTGCGGCGTGAGTGCTTCCAGCGAAGCGCGCGCACATAGTGAGCCCCGGCGGTGCGGTAACACCCCGGGGTATGGCACCAGGAG
Organism: Kitasatospora sp. NPDC093558; assembly: GCF_040683475.1. NCBI lineage: Bacteria > Bacillati > Actinomycetota > Actinomycetes > Kitasatosporales > Streptomycetaceae > Kitasatospora > Kitasatospora sp. NPDC093558. The sequence continues at coordinate 267 of NZ_JBFBDY010000298.1, forward strand.
GAAGAAGGCTCCTAAATGCAGGTTCATCGTATCCCGAAGCATGCCCCCGGCTACACGATTCTCGACAACGGGCATGTCGTCCGTAAGCACTCGCTGAGTTGGGCGGCGCGTGGGCTGCTCGGGTACCTGCTCAGCCTGCCGGACGGCGCTCGTGAAGACGTACGGACGCTCGCCGCCAAGAGCGTCGAGGGGCGCACGACGGTCGCGCGGGCGCTCCGCGAGCTGGAGGCGGCCGGGCACTACGTTCGGCGCACTCAGCGTGACCCTCTGACGGGGCAGGTTCGGACGGTTGTATCGGTGCATGAGGTGCCGGTGGTGGGCAAGGCGGTTCACACGCTGCCGCCGCTTCCCGCACCACCGGCCGCCGGTTGTCCTGGAGCTGGGGAGCCAGGCGCCGGGACTGCGGGAAACCCTTCCGTGAAGGTAAGGAAGTTGACGGAGAAGGATGCTGGAAGGCCGTCCGTCCCTCCCTCCCCGCCGCCGCGCATGACCGAAGGCATGGCGCTGCTCCTCGAACTCGGCCGCCGGGAACCCCGCATGGCGCTCGCGGGCAGGCCGTTGGCGGATCAGGCCGCCATGGTGGAGGGGCTTCTCGCCGGGGGCTGGACGTCTGATGAGCTGACGGGCATCTTGTCGGCCCCGCTCCCGGACCGGATCACCAAAAGCGTCGGCGCGATCCTCTCCTCCCGCCTGTCGGCCGTCCCGCCCGTCCCGCGCCTCCGGCCGGCGACGGTCGGCTCGGAACCGGGGGCGCGGCGCCATGAGTGCCCCGGCCGCGATGGCTTGTGTGGTCGGCCGGTTCCCGAAGAGCGGAGCTTGTGCGCGTCCTGCCGGGATTCGGGCCAGTCTCGCAAGTGAGTGTCCTCAGCTGGGCGTCAACTTGCCCGTGGATGCTCAGACTTCGCTCAGATCACGTTCTCCGGTCCGGCGCCTTCTGTCACCATGACGGCACCTGAACGGCAGGTCGTACCCATGGGGGGATCCATGACAGGGATCGAGGACGTCAGACAGGCCGCCCTTCCACCGTGCCCGAGTTGTGGGAACACGGACGAGGTGGTCGGGGTGCCGGCGGTGTATCACGCGGGGCGGGAGACCGTGAGGGTCACGAGGCCCGCACGGCGCGACGAATCGGAGCGTACGGAGACCCGCCTGGTGTCCACGTCGCTGTCCAGCGCCCTCGCACCGGGGCCCGACATCGGGCCCTCGGCACTTGGCGTTCTGGGGGTGTTCCTGGGGCTGGTGTCCATCGGGACCTTCATCGCCTGGGTCGTCGTCGAGCAGAGGTCCCCGGACACTGCGAAGCACGACCATTCGTTCCTGGCCTGGATTTCACTGGGTGCGCTCCTGGTAGCAACTCCTGTGTTTGTGTACCTGGGGGTGCGCCGGTCGCGGAACAAGCGAGTGATGGCGGGCCGGCCGGTGGCCGAGAAGCTCTGGTCGCAGGGGATGTACTGCCGCCGCTGCGGCACCGTCCACCTCCGTGCCGGACAGGCCGGACACTCCGGGCAGGGCCGGGTCCTGAGCCTGCGGGAGTTCCGAACGATGGTGTGGGAGGCCGGTGGGTACGGTCAGTTGGTCGATCGCCAGGCGGTCTGAAGCGTCCGCGGCCTCCGGGTCCACGTTGAGCCGTCGGCGGCGGCGCGCCCCGAGCATTCGGGGCGCGCCGTTGTCGTGGGGTGTGGTCAGGTGGCGCCGGTCGGGGTCGGCTTGGTGACGTCGAGGTGGTAGTCCACGCCGGTCGAGAACGAACCCGACTCGCCCCGGATGGTCAGCTCGTGGGTGCCGGGCGTGAGCGGGTCCAGGCGTACCCACAGGCCGCACGACCACGTGTTGGCGCTGGCCTCGCTGGTGAAGGGGTTGCCGTCGACGGCGTACATCCGGATCGGGGTCGCGTCGAGCTTCTCGGGCGTCAAGGGGCTGCCGTCCAGGGTCGCGCTGCCCTTGGCGGCGTCCATGAACTCGATGCAGTCGGAGGCCTGGCCGAACAGGTTCACCAGGGGGAACGCGACCGGGGTGCCGACGGGGACGGTGCACGAGCGCTGGACGGTGCCGCCGGTCGTGCCGGCCAGGAACCAGATTCCGTCCTTCTGGCCCTGGGCGCACAGGCGACCGTCCTGGTCGAGGACGGGGTTGCGGGCCTTCACGGTCGATGCCGCCCACGTCCACCACTGGCTCTGCAGCTCCGCCGAGGTGAGCTTCCGCACCGCGACCGGGGTGCTCGGCTCGGGCGACGGTTCGGCCTCCGTGGTGGAGGCGGCCGGCCGGGGTGCGGGCGAGTTGGTGCAGGCCGCGGTCAGGGCGAGGGCGCCGGCGAGGAGAGCCGCCAGTCGTGTGGGACGCATGATCGGAAAGGATAGGGGCTCGCGGAACGGTCGTTCCGTCATTTCTCCGGCGGGCGAAATTCCACCGGGGCCGCGAACGCCGCGCGGCGGGTCGTGCGGCGCAGGGCGCGCAGGACGGGGGTGCCGAGGGTGAGGCACAGGACGACGGTGAGGGCGGCGCGGGGGAGGTCCCAGCCCAAGGACGTCGTGAGGCAGTAGGCGGCGAAGCGGACCAGGTTGGCGGGGAGCGGGTCGCCGGGGACGAAGGAGATGGAGCTCGACAGGCCGCCGATGTACGGCCAGCCCTGGAGGTTCATGATCGTGCCGTAGAGGATGGACGAAAGAGCGCCATAGGCCGCGAGCAGGACGAGTTCGCGGCGCCCGCGCAGGGTCGCGGCGCCGGGCAACAGCCCCGCGCCCAGGCAGACCCAGCCCATCGCGAGCATCTGGAACGGCAGCCACGGGCCGACGCCGCCGGTCAGCAGCGCGGAGGCGAACATCGACAGCGAGCCGAGGACGAACCCGAACCCGGGGCCGAGGACGCGGCCGGACAGCACCATCAGGAAGAACATCGGCTCCAGGCCCGCCGTCCCCGCGCCGAGCGGGCGCAGCGCGGCGCCCGCCGCGGCCAGGACGCCCAGCAGCGCGACGGACTTGGCGTCCAGGCCCGGAGCGCCGCCGCCCGCCGATCGGCCCTCGCTGATCTGCGCGATGACGACGGCCAACAACAGGGGCAGCAGGAGCGCGAACAGCCATGGCGCGTCGGCGGAGTGGCCGACCAGGGCGGACTTGGTCGAGGCGAGCAGCGGCCAGCCGAAGGCCGTCACGCCGACGAGGGACACCAACAGCAGCGCCGCGACCGAGCGACGGCCGAGGGGGACGGGACGAGTCATGCTCCCGCCTCGCTCCGCTCGGCAGGGGCATTCGCCCACGAGCACCTTCTGATGATTCGCTCGCTACGCTCGCTCATGCGCTCAGCGCCTCCGCCACCTGGTGGACGGTGAGCCACGGGCCCGGCGCCAGCACCTTGGCGACCTGCGGCGCGAACGCGGGGGAGGAGACGACGACTTCGGCCGTCGGGCCGTCCGCGACGATCTCGCCCTCGGCCAGGATCACCGTGCGGTGGGCGAGTTCGGCGGCCAGCTCGACGTCGTGGGTGGCCAGCAGGACCGCGTGGCCCTCGGTGGCGAGCCCGCGCAGGATCTCCACCAGCCGGGCCTTGGCGGCGTAGTCGAGGCCGCGGGTGGGCTCGTCGAGGAGGAGCAGCGGGGGCCGGGCGGTGAGGACGACGGCCAGGGCGAGCGTGAGCCGCTGGCCCTCGGACAGGTCGCGGGGGTGGACGGTGTCCGTGATGCCGGGCAGCAGGCGTTCGACCAGTGCGCGGCACGTACCCGCAGGTGCGCCCGCGTCGCTGTCGGCGGCGGCGCACTCGGCGGCGACGCTCTCGCCGTAGAGCAGGTCGCGCGGGTCCTGCGGGACGAGGCCGACCTGGCGGATCAGGTCGGCGGGCCGGGTGCGGTGCGGGGTGCGGTCGCCCACTCGGACGGAGCCGGAGGCGGGCGCGTGCAGGCCGACGAGGCTGCCCAGCAGCGTGGACTTGCCGGCGCCGTTGCGGCCCATCAGCGCGGTGATCTCGCCGGGGCGCAGGGCGAGGTCCACGCCGCGCAGGGCGTGGACGGGGCCGCGCCGGACGGCCAGGCGGTCGGCGGCGGCGAGCGGGGCGCCGGCCGGAACAGCGGGTGCCGCCGGGCGGCGTCCGTCGAGGCGCTCGCGCAGCCCAACG
>NZ_JBFBDY010000298.1:4380-7963 GCF_040683475.1 Kitasatospora sp. NPDC093558
CCCAACGGCCTTGCGGCGGGCGTCGCGCACCGACAGCGGCAGCGGCTCCCAGCCCGCGAGCCGTCCGAGGCCGACCACCGGCGGGTGCACCGGCGAGTGCGCCATCACCTCGGCCGGCTCGCCGAGGACGGGCGCGGCGCCGGGGGTGAGGAGCAGCACCTGGTCGGCGTACTGGACGACGCGCTCCAGGCGGTGCTCGGCCATCAGGACGGTCGTGCCGAGATCGTGTACGAGCCGCTGCAGCACGGCCAGCACCTCCTCGGCCGCGCCCGGGTCGAGCGCCGAGGTCGGCTCGTCCAGGACCAGCACGCGCGGGTGGACGGTGAGCACCGAGCCGATCGCGACGCGCTGCTGCTGGCCGCCGGAGAGGGAGTTGAGCCCGCGGTCGCGCAGGTCGGCGAGGCCGAGCAGGTCGAGCGTCTCCTCGACGCGGCGGCGCATGACGTCGGCCGGCAGGCCCAACGACTCCATGCCGTAGGCGAGTTCGTCCTCGACGGTGTCGGTGACGAAGTGCGCGACCGGGTCCTGCCCCACCGTGCCCACGAGGTCGGCGAGTTCGCGCGGGCGGTGGGCGCGGGTGTCCCGGCCGCCGACGGTGACCCGGCCGTGCAGGGTGCCGCCGGTGAAGTGCGGCACGAGCCCGCTGACCGTGCCCAGCAGGGTGGACTTGCCGGAGCCCGACGGGCCCACCAGCAGGCAGAGTTCGCCCTCGGGGACGGTCAGGTCGACGCCGTTCAACACCGGCGTGGGGGCGTCCGCGTACTGGACGGAGACCTGCTCGAAGGTGATCACGAAGCCCTCCGGGGCGGGGTCGGGGTGGCGAACGCCGGTACCAGGCCCAGGAGTACGGCGAGGACGGCGGCCAGCGGCAGCGCGGGGACGCTCGGCGGGACGACGGTGGGCGCGAAGGCGGCGGGGTCGCGCGTGGAAAGGTACACGGTGAGCGCGGCGACGGCGGCGCCCGAACCGGCGGTGAGCCACTCCGGGAGCACCCAAGGATCTGGCTGGTAACGTGTTCTGACGGATCGTCGGCTTCCGAGGAGCAGTCCGGCGAAGGCGGCGCCGAGGCCGATCAGCAGGACGGGCAGCGCCCAGCCGGCGCCCCCGGCGGTCAGCAGGCCGTACGCGGCCAGGCAGATGCCCAGGAGGCCGGCCAGCGTGAGCGCGGCTGTCGCCCGTGCGAGGTGCCGCGGGACGTCGGCGGTGCGGCCGAAACCGCGGGTGTCCATCGCCGCCGCCAGCGCCACCGAACGCTCCAACGCGCCCTCCAGGACGGGCAGTCCGACGCTCAGCACGGCGGCGATGCCCTTGTCCGTCCGGCCGCGCAGACGGCGGGCGGCGCGCAGCCGCTGGACGTCGGCGACCAGGTTCGGCGCGAAGGTCATCGCCACGACGACGGCCACCCCGGCCTCGTAGAGCGCTCCCGGCAGCGCGCGCAGGAGCCGGGCCGGGCTCGCGAGCGCGTTCGCGGCGCCGACACACACCAGGAGGGTGGCCAGGCGCAGCCCGTCGTAGAGCGCGGCGAGCAGGCCTTCGAGGGTCACCCGGCCGCCGATCCGCACCCCCTGCGCCCAGACGGGCAGGGGCACTTCGGGCAGCGTGAACAGCACGTGCGTCCCGGGGACGGGCGAGCCCAGCAGCACCGCGAACAGCAGCCGGATGCCGAGCACGAACAGGCCGAGCCGTACGAACGCGCCGTATGACCGCGACCAGGGCGCATCGCCGCGCCGGGCCGCGACGACGTAGCCGGCGACGGCGGCGAGCAGTAGCAGGATCGCCGGGTTGGTGGTGCGGGTGGCCGCGGCGCCCAGGCCGAGTGCCCACAACCACCAGGCACCGGGGTGCAGTTGACGGGAGACGCGCACGAAAGGGGACCTCATCGGGGACGGCGGCGGCGCGCCTGCCAGACGGCACCGGCGGCGAGGACGGCGACGAGGGCGCCGCCGGCGATCAGGCCGAGGTCCGGGCCGCTGCCGTCGTTCTCGGCCGCCGTCGTGGCGTCCGCCTTCGCGCCGGTGCCGACCTGGTCGGCGCAACCGGCCTTCGGGTAGCCGGAGATGGCGCAGAGCAGGCCGTTGGTGTCGTACCGCAGCGGCGGCGCGACGGCGGCCAGCACCTCGGCGGAGGTGGCGTTCGCGGGGACGGTGGCACAGGCGGTGCGCTGCTCGGGCGGCTGCTCGGCGGAGACCCCGTCGTCTGCCGTGCCGAAGTCGAGGAGGACGCCCACCCGCTTGCGGCCCTGCTGCGGAGGCGTGCTCGCGCAGAGCGCGGCGAAGTCGGCGCCGGCACGGGGCTGCGCGGCATCCTGCCCACCGTCCGGACTGACGGCGAACCGCCATCCGTCGACGCTCCCGTCCACCGGCACGTGGATGGCGGGTCCTTGCTGCTGGTAGGCCCAGCCGCCGTCCGCACCCTTCCAGAACGACCAGTACCGGTACCCCGCCGCCTGCGCGGGTACGGCGGAGCCGGCGACGAGGAGCACGGCGAGCAGGCCGGTGAGGAGCGCGGCGAGCCGCCGGGCGGGGGCGGTACGGCCTTCGGTGATGGGGCCTTCGGTGATGGGGCCTTCGGCGGTGGGGGCGTTGGCGGGCCGGGGGTGGATGCCCAGCGCGGTGGTACGGGCGTTGGTGCGCCCGGGGCGGCCACTCGGCGCGGCAGCGAGGGCGTGCCCGTTCGTGGCTGCGGGTCGAGCGCTGCCGCCGGGAACGGACGAGGCTCCCCGCGCGGTGGCGCGGGCGGGTCCGACCGCCGCCGGGCCCCGTGCGGCGTCCGCGTGCCCGTCCGCCGCCGGGCGCGCGGGGCTCCCGGCGGCGAGGCGGGGGTTGGGCGTCACAGCTTGGGGCCGCGCTTGCGCTGGAGGCTCAGGATGAGGCCGCCGCCGATGCCGATGAGCAGGCCCACGCCGATCAGCCAGTACTGGCCGATGCCGCCGTCCTTCTTCTTCTCGGCGGCGGGAGCTGCCGGAGTGGCAGCCGCCGAAGCAGCCGTCTTCGGTGCCGGGCCGAGCGCGGTGAGCTGCTGCACCAGGGGGGCCGTGTCGCGCTGGGCGGCCTGGCCGACCAGGAGGAGCGTCGCGGCGGCGCCCGCGTCGGTGCCGCCCTTCGTCCAGGTGGAGGCGTTCTGGGTGAGCCAGTCCACCGCGCCGGCGGCCTGCTGCGGGTGGCCGCTCTGAGTGAGCCCGAGGGCGGCCCAGGCGGTGGCGTTGTAGTCGGGGGTGGGCGTGGCGCCCGGCATGGTGAGGCTGAGGTGGTTGCCGCCCGCGCCGAGCTGCGCGGTGAGGTACGCCGCGGCGGCCTCCCCCGAGTCGGCGTGCGGGACCGGCCCGGTGGCGCCGTCCTGGCAGGTCAGCGGCTTGGGCGCGGCGTCGGAGCGGACGCCGGCGCCGACCGGGAGCCGTCCGCCGGCCGCGGCGAGCGAGGCCTGGGCGGTGGCGAGCGCGTTGGGCGCGAGGGCGCCGGAGGCGGCGTCGGGCTGGAAGGCGAAGGCGCCGCGCTGGTCGGCGGGGGCGGCGCAGCCGAGCTGGAAGACGGCGAGCCCGTCGAAGGCGTTCTTGCCGGCCTTGGCGACGCTCGCCGGGTCGGTC
>NZ_JBFBDY010000299.1:0-7935 GCF_040683475.1 Kitasatospora sp. NPDC093558
GTCCGTTGCCGACTTGACCTGTCCAGGGCGTGGCATCCAGGCACCTCCTGGACAGGTAGCCTACCAGCAGAGATCCTTAAGTCACTGGTATTGGGGCTAGACCGGCACTTCGACGTAGGTGCGGCCGGCCGCGACCGCCACCGCGGTACCGCCGGTCGCCTCGGCCAGCCAGGTGTGGAAGGCCGGCACGTCCGGCTCCGGCACGCCGACCTCGATCCGCACCCCGGTCGCCCCGTACGCGAGGTCGCTCACCGCGTACCCGGCCGCCCGCAGGTCGTTCTCCACGCGCCCGGCCCGCACGTGGTCCGCGGTCACCGCCAGCAGCGCCACCGGCCGCCGTTCCAGCAGCCCGACGGCGTCCACCGCCTCCGACACCGCGTTCCCGTACGCCCGGACCAGCCCGCCGGCGCCGAGCTTGATCCCGCCGAAGTACCTGGTCACGACGGCCACCGTGTCGGTCAGCCCGCGCCGGCGCAGCACCTCCAGCATCGGCACGCCGGCCGTGCCGCCCGGCTCGCCGTCGTCATTGGAGCGCTCGCGGCGCTGCTCGTCGCCGACGACGAAGGCGGTGCAGTTGTGCCGCGCGTCCCAGTACTGCTTGCGGACGCCCGCGATGAACGCCTGCGCCTCCTCCTCGTCGGCGACCCGGGCGAGGTGGCAGATGAACCGGGACTTCTTGATCTCGATCTCGTGGCTGCCGCCCTGCCGGATGGTGAGGTAGGTCCTGGGGGTCGGCTCCGGCGTGGCGGACATGGCGCGGTGGTTCTCCCGGAAGACGGCGAAGGCTGGCGGCGCACGCCCCTCGGCGCGAGGGACGGCACCGCCAGCCTAGTGCTGCTCCGCGGAAGTTCGTGGAGGGATGTTGATCAGGCTGCCTTGAGTGGGGTGCCCTCGTAGGTCCAGCGGTAGGGCTTGGCGGTCTCGTTGTGGCCGATCACGTAGGCCTCGAGCTTCTCGATCAGGTCGTCGCGGCTGGCGAAGTCGCCATGCCGCACGACTCGGCGGGTCAGGGCGGAGAAGAACAACTCGACCTGATTGAGCCACGAGGTGTGCGGCGGGGTCCACCGGACGTGCCAGCGTGGGTGGGCCGCCAGCCACGCCTTGGTGTGTCTGGCCGTGTGGGACGAGCCGTTGTCGAGCACAACGTGGATCTCATTGCCGGGTGCGATCGCCTGGTCGAGCTGGTTCAGGAAGGCGGTGAAGGTCGCCGCGTCGTTGCGGGCGATCACCTCGGTGAGGACCTCGCCGGTGCGAACGTCGAGCGCGGCCACGAGGGAAACCGTGCCGTGGCGCCGGTACTCGAACTCCTGCCTGGCCGGCTCGCCGGGGCGTGCGGAATGCCCGGGATAGCGGCGTGAGCGGGCTGCGATCGCGGTCTTCTCGTCGATCGAGAGCACCACCGCGCCCTCGGGTGGACTCAGATAGAGGGCGCACACCTCGGCGGCCCGCTGCCAGAAGTCAGGAGTGTCCCGGCGGGTGAGCCAGCCACGGACCTTGTGCGGCTTCAGGTCCAGGCCGGCCAGGATCCTGCCGACCTGGGAGGCGGAGACCGGCGCGAAGCACGTGCCGGCCACACGTCGGGCGATGGCGCGGTGCGACCAGGTCGACTCCGGATGCGGTGGCGCGCTGGTGGCAGTGGCCACGATCGCCATGCGGACCTCGGGCCCGTAGGCCTTTGGCCGGCCCGAGCGTTCGGCGTCCCGCAGGCCGCCCAGCCCCAGGGTGGCGAACCGGCCCCGCCACTTGCGCACCGTGTTCACGCTGACATCCAGCTCCCGGGCGATCGCGCCATTGGCGAGCCCGTCCGCCGCCGCGAGCACGATGCGGGCCCGCAACACCGCCCGTACTTCGGACTTCGCCGAAGCCGCTGTCCTGTCCAGCCGCTCGCGGACCTCTGTCTCCAGCACCACCGCGACCGCCGTCCCCGTCCGTTGATCACCACGCACGGCCACCGATCATGGCGGGTCGCCGCCGCACCCGGCAGGATGGGCCTGTGCCGAAGAACCCGCCGGAATCGATGCAGCACCACCTGCGCCAGCGCTTGAACCGCCACGCCCGCGAACGCTGGCCACACGTGGACGCCATCACGGTCCGCTTCCGTGCCGGATTTGCTTACGTCGCCGCCGAGTTGCCCGGTGGCCAGAGCCTTCCATTGTGCCGCCTGCGCTTCACCGGTGTACTCCACACCTGGGGTTTCTCGCTCTACCTGGCCAGCAACGACAGCTACCGCGACAACTTCCTGCCCAGCGGGCTACCGTCCGGCTCCCCAGAAGAAGCCCTCGAGTGCGCAGGCGGCCTCTACCTCAGCGGACTGGCTATCTGATCAACACCCCTCCACGAACCTTCCGCGGAGCAGCACTAGTGCCGTGACCGGATAGGCCACGGCACTGGTTGGCCGCGGGGGCCGGTACGGCGGGGTTGCGGTCAGCGGCCGGCGAGGGCGTCCAGCCGGGCGCGGTCCAGGCCGGTCAGCGCGGTGACCTCGGCCGGGTCGACGGCGCCGCAGTCCAGGCCGCGCAGCACGTAGCCGCTGAGCGCGCGGGCGGTGGCCGGCTCGTCCATCACGTCGCCGCCCGCCTTCGCGACGTACGCGGCGAGCCGGGCGCAGGCGGTCTCCAGGCCCTCGCGGTAGAAGGCGTAGACGGCGGCGTACCGGGTCGGCAGGTGCGCCGGGTGCATGTCCCAGCCCTGGTAGTACGCGCGGGCCAGCGAGCGGCGGACGAGGCCGTGGTGGAGCTTCCAGGCGGCGTGGACCTGCTCGGTGGGCCCGGTCGGGATGACGTTGGTCGAGCCGTCGGAGAGCCGGACCCCGGTGCCGGCGGCGGCCACCTGCATGACGGCCTTCGCGTGGTCGGCGACCGGGTGGTCCATGCTCTGGTAGGCCGCGCTGACGCCGCAGGAGGCGCTGTAGTCGAAGGTACCGTAGTGCAGGCCGGTGGCGCGGCCCTCGGCGGCCTCGATCATCAGGGCCACGGTGGCCCGGCCGTCCGGGCCGAGGATCGCCTGGGTGGTCTCGATCTGGATCTCGAAGCCGATCCGGCCGGCCGGCAGCCCGGCGCGCCGCTCGAAATCCTCCAGCAGCCGCACCAGCGCGGTCACCTGCGCGGCGTACGTCACCTTCGGCAGGGTGAGGACCAGACCGTCCGGGAGCCCGCCCCCGGCGAGCAGGGTGGCCAGGAACAGCTCCAGCGTGCGGATGCCGCGGGCGCGGACCGGCGCCTCCATGCACTTGATCCGGATGCCGATGTACGGCGGGGCGCTGCCGTCCGCGACGGCGGCCGTGACGAGTTCGGCGGCGCGGACGGCGGCGGCGTCCTCCTCGGCGTCCGGGCGGGGGCCGTAGCCGTCCTCGAAGTCGATCCGCAGGTCCTCGATCGGCTCGCGCTCCAGCTTGGCGCGGACGCGGGCGTGCACGTCGGCGAGCAGGGCGTCGTCGGCCACCCCGAGGGCGCGGGCGAGCTCGGCCGGGGTGCCGGCGTGGGTGTCGAACGCTTCGAGGGCCTGCCGGCCCCACGTGCGGACGGTGTCGGCGGCGAAGGCGTCGGCCGGGACGTAGACCGTGTGCACCGGCTGCCTGGTCCCGGAGTCGCCCGGGAAGCGGCGCGCCAGGTCGGCGTCGACCGGGGCCAGCAGCGCCTCCACGGCGTCGAGGGCGGCGGCGGAGAAGGAGGCCCCGCTCGTCGGCCCGTTACCGTCGACCTCGACCTGCGACATCCGTACTCCTCCGTGCCGAACCAGTGCTTCAACAGATTGTTGATGCGAAGGTAGCTCCGGCCGGGTCGGGCGTCAATGGTGGACCGAGCGGTGGACGGCCGGCGTCGGGCGGTGGGCGGTCGCCCGGTCAGTCCCTCCCGGCGGCGGCGTAGCGGTCGCGCAGCTGCGGGTAGAGCTCGGCGACGTCCTTGGGGTGCACCGAACCGTCCGGGCGGTTGCCCGTCAGGCCGTACTCCCTGGTCAGCCAGTCGGCGAGGCGCTGCGGGTCGGGGTGGTGCTCGAAGGTGTCGATGTACGAGACCAGCGCCTCGAAGGCCAGCTCGGGGTCGAGCCGTGCCGGAGCGGGGCGCGGACCGACGACCTCGACGGGGGCGGGCTCCTCGGCCCGGGCGGCGACCTCGGCTTGGACGGGCTCCTGGGCGGGCTCGGGGGTCTGGTCCTGCTGCTCCGGGCGCTGGGCCGCGGCCTGGGGCTGGATCTGCGGCGCCACCTCGGCGGTCGACTGCTCGTCCAGCGGACGCGGGGGCTTGAACCACGGCGAGGCCTGGCCGGGCACGCGGCTGCCCGGGCCGGCGTCGGCCTGGTGACCGCCGGTGGTGCGGACCGGCCGCGCCGTCCAGACGTTCAGCTCCTCGCGCGGCGGCTGTGGGGCCTCCTCCTCCACGGCCTCTGGCTCCTGGGCGGCGCGCAGGCGGACGGCGTGCAGCTTGGCGAGCATCGGCGCGGCCACCTCGGCCGACATCGGTGCGACGGCCGCCGGGGCGTCCTCCGGCTCGTGAGGCTGGGGCTGGGGCTGGGGTTGCTGAGCCTGGGGGCCGGGCTGCTGAGTCGGCTGGGTTGCCTGGGTCTGCTGGGCTGCCTGGGCCTGCTTGGGCGGGAGCGGCTGGGCCGGGCGCCGCTGGGGCTGCGGATGGGGCTGGGGCTGTACGGGAATCTCCGGGCCCGCCGGGGCGATGGCCGCGGATGCGCGCTGCTCCTGCGGCTGGAGCTCCCGGGCCTCCCTCGCCTCCCGGGCCTCGCGCTCGCGGGCCTCTTCGTCCAGCCGGTCGAGCAGCGACGGGTCCAGCGGCACGCCGTACTTGGCGAGCTTCAGCGGCAGGAGCGCCTGGATCGGCGCCGACCGGCGCCAGCCGCGCCCGTACCGGAAGCGCAGCTGGGCCCGGTAGACCAGCCGGTTCTGCTCCAGCCGCACGACCTCGTCGTACGAGCGCAGCTCCCAGAGCTTCATCCGCCGCCAGAGCCGGAAGGTCGGCACCGGGGAGAGCAGCCAGCGCATCATCCGGACCGACTCCATGTGCCGGTCCGCGGTGATCGCCGCGATCCGGCCCACCGCGTGCCGGGAGGCCTCGACGACCACCACGAACAGCACCGGGATGACGGCGTGCATCCCCATGCCGAGCGGGTCGCCCCACGAGGCTGCGGCGTTGAAGGCGATGGTCGCGACGGTCAGCACCCAGGCGGTCTGCCGCAGCAGCGGGAAGGGTATCCGCAGCCAGGTCAGGACCAGGTCGAGCGCCAGGAGGACGACGATGCCGGCGTCGACACCGATCGGGAAGGCGTAGGAGAAGGCGCCGAAACCCTTCTCCGTGGCCAGTTCCCGCACCGCGTTGTACGAGCCCGCGAAGCCGATGCCCGAGATGATGCAGGCCCCGGCCGCGACGATGCCGAGCAGACCGCGGTGGGCCTTGGTGAGCGTTGGGCGTGCCATGACGTCTATCAACCCCTGGATTTCGGCTGCTGCCGTGCGCTGCCTCGCCTACCGGCTCCCGCTGGTCGGGGGCGCCGGACGGCTGACCCACCTCCGGGGCTCGGCCCACCGGAGTTTACTCGTACGCACGTTTCAGCGTTTCCACAGGCCGGAGCGTCACAGGGGAGCGCCCGCCCGGGCCGCTCCCGGGACCAGGCGGAGCGTCAGGCCGTCCGCCCGGCCGTGCCGTTGAGGTAGGCGAGGACAGCGAGCACGCGGCGGTTGGCGTCCTCGTCCGGGGCGAGTCCGAGCTTGGTGAAGATGTTGGCGATGTGCTTGGCCACCGCGCCGTCGCTCACCGTCAGCCGGGCGGCGATCGCCGAGTTCGAGCAGCCCTCCGCCATCAGCTCCAGCACCTCCCGCTCTCGCGGCGACAGCCCCAGCAGCGGCCCCGGACGACGGGCCGTGGTCTGCATCAGCTTCGCGATCACGTCCGGGTCCATCGCCGTACCACCGGCCGCCACCCGGCGGACCGCGTCGATGAACTGCTCGGCGTTGAACACCCGGTCCTTCAGGAGGTAACCGATCCCGCCCGTGCCGTCGGCCAGCAGTTCCCTCGCGTACAGCTGCTGGACGTGCTGCGACAGCACCAGGACCGGAAGTCCCGTGATCTCCCGGCGCGCCTGGAGCGCCGCCTGCAGCCCCTCGTCGGTCAGCGTCGGAGGCAACCGGACGTCGACTACGGCCACGTCCGGCCGGTGGGTCAGCAGCGCGTCCAGGAGCTCGGGCCCGGTCTCGACAGCGGCGGCGATGGTGAAGCCGTGCGCTTCCAGCAGCCGGATCAGGCCTTCGCGAAGGAGGTAGAGGTCCTCGGCGAGGACAACTCGCACGGCAGCTCCAAGGTGATGGTGGTCGGACCGCCGGACGTGCTGTCGATGGCGAGGACACCGTCGAAGGTACCCAACCGGCGCTCGATCCCGCGCAGGCCCGTCCCCCGCCCCGGATCGGCCACGCCGACCCCGTCGCCCGTCACCGTGACCCGCAGGGTGCCGGCCCGGTAGAGGATGTCCACCCAGACCTGCTCCGCGTGCGAGTGCTTCGCCGCGTTGGCCAGCAGCTCGCAGATGCTGAAGTAGGCGGCCGCCTCCACCGGGGCGGGCAGACGGTCCGGCACACTCACGCACACCTCCGTCGGCAGCGCGCTGTCCAGCGCCAACGCCCGGACGGCGTCGCCCAGTCCGCGCTCGGCGAGGACCGGCGGGTGGATGCCGCGGACGAGGTCCCGGAGCTCCTGCAGCGCCCGGGCCGAGGACTGCCGCGCCTCCGACAGCAGCTCCCGGGCGGCCGTCGGGTCCGTGTCCATCAGGTGCTCGATGGTGCCGAGCGTCATCCCGATCGCCACCAGCCGCGCCTGCGCGCCGTCGTGCAGGTCGCGCTCGATCCGCCGGAGCTCGGCCGCCTGGTCGCCGACCGCGTCCGCCCGGGTCTCCGTCAACTCGGCCACCCGCTTGGTCAACTGCGCGTGCGTGGCCCTGCCGTCCTGGTCCAGCACCCGCCGGGCCAGCTCGGCGTACGCACGCACCGCGAACGGCGCCACCAGCACCGCGACCGCCACCATGCCGATCCCGAGCCCGACGTTCACCATCAGCGACAGCTGCACCGGACGGATCGGCCCGAGCCCGTCGGAGGACGTCGGCCGCGTGACCGCGTACGCCGTGCCGAGGAGGATGAGACCGACCACCGGACCGGCCAGGGCCAGCACGGCCAGCGGGTTCACCACGAGCCAGGCCATCTCGGCGCGGGTGGTCCGGTCCCGGAACCCCCAGTGCGCCAGCTGCGTGTACTTCGCGACCGTCCGGGAGCGGTGGTACGAGTAGCCCGTCCACCAGTGCCCGCGCTCGTCCGGCTCGAGCGAGGGCATGGGCTCGTAGACGGCCGGCAGACGTATGCCGAACCAGCGCTCCAGCTGCCGGCGCGTGCGGTCCGCCGTGCGGCGGACGAAGAGGGCGGCCACCGTGCTGCCGGCGAGCGCCGCCGCCGCCAGGGCGAACAGCGCCACCGGGTAGTAGCCCCGCATCACCTCGGCCGTCACGACGCCGGCCAGGACGGCCGCCAGCACCGGCAGGGCGAACCCCGGCAGCCCACCCAGCACCAGGAGAGCGAGCCGCGCCATCCCCTGGCCGCCCGACTCCAGGGCAGCCTGGGCCTGAACGCGCACACCCGCGCCGCTCGTTCGACTCGTTGTTGTCACGGAAGCTCCTGATGCCGGTCTCGATCGTCCACCATGAGTCTTCACGAACCGGACGCCACCGACACTGGCCATGCCACCCCAATTCCGGGGTGGACCTAACACCACCTCCAGGTGGACACAGCACGAGGAGATTCCTCAGATCATCCGGAAATGCGAAAAGCCCCCGATCCGAATGGATCAGGGGCTTCTCAGAAGAATTGTTCGGCGGCGTCCTACTCTCCCACAGGGTCCCCCCTGCAGTACCATCGGCGCTGTGAGGCTTAGCTTCCGGGTTCGGAATGTA
>NZ_JBFBDY010000300.1:0-7927 GCF_040683475.1 Kitasatospora sp. NPDC093558
CGGCCCGGACCGCACCTGGTCCGCCCAGGGCGGCGCCTGGCGCGAGGTGGAGATCGTGCCCAGGCCCGTGGTCATCGGCGGGCTCGTCAGCCAGTTGGTGATCCTGGTGCTGCTGTTCGCCGGCGTGGAGGCGGCCATGCTCCTCCCGCACCCGGGCTACTACGGAGTGGACCAGACCGTGCTGGCGCTCCTGCCCGTCCCGGTCTTCGCCTACCTGGCCGCCCGCTGGGCCGCGGCGAACCGGCGGTTGCGGGCCCGCCCCACCGAGCTCTCCTTCGACGGCGTGGTGCTGCGGCGCTGGATCGTCACCCACGAGGACAAGCAGGGCCGCAAGAGCCGCACGCACTACTGCGCGTTCGACGACGGCAGTTCGGCCAAGGCCTGGACGTTCGCGGTGGGCGAGCCGACGTACGAGCGGCTGGCCGTGGGCGACCAAGTCCATGTGGAGGCGAACCCCCGGCTCCGTCGCCTCACCGCCCCGGTCCGCTCGCTGTAGAACCCGGAACGGCCCGGCAGTCGCCGAGTTCGGCAAGCCTCCGGGCGCTCCGCGGGCGGGTGATCACCCCTCGGCGGCGATCAGGGCCAGCAGGCCGGGGAAGCGCTCCTCGATGTCGGAGCGGCGCAGGGTGGCCATGCGGCTGTTGCCCCGGTCGACCTGGCGGATCAGGCCGGCCTCGCGCAGCGTGCGGAAGTGGTGGGTGACGGTCGCCTTGCTGACGGGCAGCGCGAAGGAGCTGCACGTCCGCGCGTCGCCGGCAGGCCCGGCCGCCAGTTCGCGCACGACGCGCCGCCGCAGGGGGTCGGCCAGGGCAGCCAGGACCCGGCCGAGCTCGATCTCCGCCGTCGCAGGGTGCCCCTCGTCGTCGGGCATCGCCACCACCTCCAAGGTATGACTTGCATCGTACCTGTTCGGCCGCTAGCGTCCCAGAGGTACGGGAAACGTCGTACCTCTGTCCCCCTGGAGAAATACCGTGGCCCAGCCCTTCACGCTCGTCGGCACCGCCCGCCCCAAGCCCGAACGCGCCGAGGAACTGCGGCAGTTGCTGCTGTCGTTCGTCGAACCGACCCGACAGGAGCCCGGCTGCCTGGAGTACCACTTCCACGAGGACCGCGACACGCCGGGCGTCTTCGTCTTCTACGAGGCCTGGCGCAGCGAGGAGGACCTGAACGCCCACCTGGCCCTGCCCCAGCTGCGGGACTTCCGGGAACGGCGGATGGACTACCTGACGGAGGACCTGGAGATCCGCTTCCTCACGATGCACAGCCCGTACGAGCAGCGGGCCGCGCGCGGCTGAGCCGGGGCGGGGCCGCCGTGGCGCCGGCCCCGGCGGGGGTCAGCGGGGTGGTTCGTGGCGGACGAAACCGGGGCGGGGGTCGCCCACCTCGATGTCGTTCTCGTCGAGGCCGTTGACGATCCGCAGGCGGCGGCCTCCGTCGAAGACGAACTCCACCCCGACCATTCCGGCGGCCAGGTCGCGCTTGTTCGGCGCCGGCCGCCATTCCACGAGCACGGCCTCCCGCAACTTCCGGCCGACGAACGGTTCGAGGCGCTCGTCGTGGCGGGACCACTGCGGCGTGAGCTCGAACCACTCCCACCCGGCGATGGCCGCCGCGGTGTCGATCGTGTCCCAGCCGATCGAGAGTTCGTGGAGCTTCGAGTGGCAGACCTCCGCCTGGACCCCGTCGAAGTCCAGCACCACCGGGCAGTCGGCGAACCAGCTCCCGTCCTCGACGAAACGCACCACGGCGAACGCGGTCAGCCGCCGCCCGGCGAGCGCCGCGAGGCGTGCCGCGTGCGCCCGCCGGACCGCGTCGATCCCGACCAGAAACGTCGGGCTGAAACCGGAGATCCCCATGAACACGGGCGCCAGTCTGGCTGCTCGCCACCCGAACGGGCAACACCAATAGCGGCGCGCCCGGCTGGGCCGACGGTCTCAGCGGGCCTCTGCCGACGGTGGCTTGACGGCTGTGAACCGCAGTGCGCGGTCCGCCACCGGGCCCTCGATCAGGCGCTCGACGTCCTTCTCGTACGCCATCTCGACCGTCCACGGCCCGCGCGTGCCCGCCCTCGGGAAGGCCGCTATCCCGCGCTGCACGTAGCCGGAGCTCAGGTCCAGGAACGGCACGCGCTCCACCAGCGGGTCGTCCAGGACCGGTTCGACGATGCCGTGCCCGTGGGCGTCCATGTGGTCGAGCAGGCGGCAGAAGTGCCGGCAGACGAGGTCGACCTTGAGCGTCCAGGAGAGGTTCGTGTAGCCGAAGGCGAACGCGAGGTTGGGCACGCCGGAGAGCATCATCGCCTTGTAGACCGTCGTGTCCGCCGGGTCGACCGGCCGGCCGTCGACGCTCAGCCGCACCTTGCCGAACGGCGTCAGCGCGAGCCCGGTCGCCGTCACGACGAGGTCGGCGGGGAGTTCCCGGCCGGAGGCGAGCAGGACGCCCGCCTCGGTGAACCGCTCGATCCGGTCGGTGACCACCGAGGCCCGCCGTGCCGAGATCGCCTTGAACAGGTCGCCGTCGGGCACGATGCACAGCCGCTGCTCCCACGGGTCGTAGCGCGGCGCGAAGTGCGTGTCGACGTCGAAGTCCGCGGGCAGTCGGCGGCGGACGTCGGCGATCAGCACGCGGCGCATCAGCTTCGGCGCGCGCATGCAGGCCCGGTAGAGGCCGCGGCCGAGCAGGATGTTCTTGCGGCGCACGATCCGGTGGGTGAGCCGGGGGCCGAGCAGCCGCATCAGCACGGCGGCGATGCCGTCCTCGGCCCGCGCCGAGAGCACGTAGCCTGGCGAGCGCTGGAGCATCGTGACGTGCCCGGCGCGGACGGCCAGCGCCGGGACGAGCGTGACGGCGGTGGCGCCGCTGCCGATCACGACGACGCGCTTGCCCTCGTGGTCGAGGTCCTGCGGCCAGTGCTGCGGGTGGACCACCCGGCCCCCGAAGTCGTCGAGGCCGGCGAACTCCGGTGTGTAGCCGGCCTCGTGGTCGAAGTAGCCGGTACCGAGGAAGAGGAAGCGCGCCGTGAACGTCGCCGGCTCCGCGCTCCCGGCCGCCTCGGCGGTGACGGTCCAGCGCCCCGTCTCCGACGAGAACTCCGCGCCGACCACCCGGTGCCCGAACCGGATCCGCCCGGCGATCCCGAACCGCTCGACCGTCTCCCGCAGGTAGTCGAGGATGCTGTCCCCGTCCGCGAGGAACTTCTTGCTCGTCCACGGCCGGAAGCCGAACCCGAAGGTCGGCATGTCCGAGTCGGACCGGACCCCGGGGTAGCGGAACCGGCGCCATGTGCCGCCGATCGAGTCGTGCGCCTCCAGGACGGCGTACGTCGTGCCGGGGCGGCGGGCCTTGAGGTGGCAGGCGGCGCCGATGCCCGAGATGCCGGCACCGATGATCAGCACGTCGACGTCCGTGCCGGGCGCCTCGCTGGTGGTCCTGGTCGTCACTCGTGCCTCCTGGCCGTCGCGGTGCTCGGGACATGTCAGTACCGAGCATCGCGCGACGGCGCCGAAACGTTCCACCCCGCAACCGCGGTCGGCTGCCGGCGTCCGGGTTTCACTGTGGCCGGAGGTCCAGGACGAGCTCCCGGGGCAGGCCGTGGGTGTCGTGGAGGTAGTGCAGGTCGTCCTCGGTCAGCGGGCCGCGGAAGCGGGGGCGGGAGAGCACCTGCCGGCCGCGGTCCAGGAGGCGGCCGAAGCGTTGCTCCTCGTCGAGGAGGACCCGGCGGACCTGCTCCGGGTCAACGTCCTGGCGGAAGCGATCCAGCGTGTGGCGGATCAACTCGTCCGGCAGGTCGCCGAGTCCGCGCCGCGGATCGTCCCGGCGCAGCACGGTGAGCACCCGGCGCACCAGGCGGCGCAGGACGTAGCCGCGGCCGGTGTTGGACGGGCGGACGCCGTCGCCGATCACGACGATGCCCGACCGCAGGTGGTCGCAGACCAGGCGCAGGGACGGTTCGTCGAGCTGCCAGAGGGTCGGGAGGAGGCGCCGCCAGGGCTCGAAGACGTCGCAGTCGAAGACCGACGTGCCGCCCTGCAGCAGAGAGGAGAGCCGTTCCAGGCCGAGCCCGGTGTCGACGTTGCGCTGCGGGAGCGGGACGAGCGAGCCGTCGTCCAGGCGCCGGTGGCGCATCATCACGTGGTTCCAGATCTCCACCCAGCGGTCGTCCTGCGTGGGCGTCGAGCGCGGCGGGCCGTCGCCGGTCCACAGGAAGATCTCGGAGTCGGGGCCGCAGGGCCCGGTCGGCCCGTTGGACCACCAGTTGTCCTCGACGGTGAGCTCGACGGGGATGCCGCGCTCCTGCCACAGCTCCAGCGAGCCGGTGTCCGGGCCGACGTGCTCGTCGCCGCCGAAGACGGTGACGTGGAGCAGGCGGGGGTCGATGCCGAAGCCGTCGGTGAGCAGCCGGTGGCCCCAGTCGAGGCTCTGCGGGCCCTCGTAGTCGCCGAGCGACCAGCTGCCGAGCATCTCGAAGACCGTCAGGTGGGTGCGGTCGCCGACCTCGTCGAGGTCGGTGGTGCGCAGGCAGCGCTGCACGTTGACCAGCCGCCTGCCGAGCGGGTGCGGGCGGCCTTCCAGGTGGGGCGTGAGGGGGTGCATGCCGGAGGTGGTGAACAGCACCGGGTCCCCGGGCGGGGGCAGCAGGGTCGAGCCGGTGATCCGGCGGTGGCCGCGGTCCTCGAAGTACTCGATGAAGGTGCGGACGAGCTGGTCGGTGTTCACGGGGTGGCTCCTTCGCGTGTGGGCCGGGAGAGGCACCGGACAACGAGCCACGCGATCATCGGAACCGAGGAGGGAAACGCCTCGAAGCCACCACCGGCGGACCGTTTCCGGTCGCCGGGGGGAGGGATACGTCAGGCGGCGGCAACCGGCGAGCTGGTCGCTCGCGCGGCTGCGGTGGTGCTTCGATCCATGACGTCCATGCCCCGAGGTTAACGCCCCGCACGCACCATGTGCCACGCATTTTGCGGGGCACGAAAACACGGGGCACGAAAACCACCGGCTCCCGGGGACGCCTGGGTCCCCGGGAGCCGGTGGTGCGCGGTGGTGGGCCTCACATGTTGATCATGTGGCCGGCCAGGCCGTGGATGGCCTCCTTGACGGCCTCGCCGAGGGTCGGGTGGGCGTGGACGTTGCGGGCGACCTCGTGGACGGTGAGGTCCCACTGCTGGGCGAGCGTCAGCTCGGGCAGCAGCTCGGTGACCTCGGGGCCGATCAGGTGGGCGCCGAGCAGCTCGCCGTGGGTGTTGTCGCAGATGACCTTGACGAAGCCGATCGGGTGGCCGAGGCCGTGCGCCTTGCCGTTGGCGGTGAACGGGAACTTGGCGACCTTGACGTCGTAGCCGAGGTCGCGGGCCTGGGCCTCGGTGTAGCCGAAGGAGGCGATCTGCGGCTGGCAGTAGGTGGCGCGCGGGATCATGGCGAAGTCGACCTCCATGGTCTCCGCCCCGCCGATGGTCTCGGCGGCGATCACGGCCATCGTCTCGGCGGCGTGGGCCAGCATCAGCTTGGCGGTCACGTCGCCGATCGCGAAGATGTGCCCGGCGCTGGTGCGGCCGCGGCCGTCGACGGCGATGGCGCCGCGGTCGGTGAGCTTGACGCCGGCGTTCTCCAGGCCGTAGCCGTTGACGCGCGGGGCGAAGCCGATCGCCTGGAGCACCTTGTCGGCCTCCAGCACCTGCTGCTGCCCGTCCTTGGTGACGGTGACGCGCACCTTGGCGTTCGGGTCGCTGTCGTCGATCGACTCGACCCGGGTCGAGGTCAGCACCTCGATGCCCAGCTTGCGGTACTGCTTGGCGAGTTCGGCGGAGACCTCGGCGTCCTCCAGCGGCACCATGCGGTCGAGGAACTCGACGATGGTGACCTTCACGCCGTAGTTGTGCAGCACGTAGGCGAACTCGACGCCGATCGCGCCGGCGCCCGCGATGACGATGCTCTCCGGCAGCTGCTCGGTGAGGATCTGCTCCTCGTAGGTGACCACGCGCTCGCTCAGGCTGGTGCCGGGCAGGAGGCGGGTGGTGGCCCCGGCGGCGATGATGCAGTGGTCGAACGTGACGACGTCGAAGCCGCCGCCGCTGAGGGCGACCTGGATGGTGCGGTCGTCGACGAACGTGCCCCAGCCGTCGTACTCGGTGATGCCGTTCTTCTTCATCAGGTAGTGGACGCCCTTGACGCGGCCGTCGGCGACGGCGCGGCTGCGGCGGAAGGCCTCGCCGAAGTCGAAGGTGACCTGGCCGTCGACCTTGATGCCGAAGGTCTTGGCCTCCTTGGTGAAGATGTGCGCGAGCTCGGCGTTGCGCAGCAGGGCCTTGGAGGGGATGCAGCCGACGTTGAGGCAGACGCCGCCCCAGTACTTGGCCTCGATGATCGCGGTCTTCAGGCCCAGCTGGGCGGAGCGGACGGCGGCGGTGTAGCCGCCGGGGCCCGCGCCGAGGACGACGACGTCGTAGTGCGTGCTCATCTTGCTGACTCCTCCGAGGGTGTCACGGTGTCGTGATCTCGGTCCCATGGTGGCAGGACCGGGCCCGGCGCACCCACCGGGTCTCGGCGGGCACGCTCCGCGCGGCACCGTACCCGTCCGGGGCCGAATTTGTCAGTGGCGTCCGCTACGGTGATCGACGCCGCAGGTCACCGGGGGTGGGATGGAGGGCGGACGCGCGTGACCGGCCGTCGGACGGTCATGCGGCGAGCGTCGGGTAGTCGAGGTAGCCCTCGGCTCCGCCCGTGTACATCAGGCCGTCGCGCAGCGGGTTGAGCGGTGCGCCGGTGCGCAGGCGCTCGACCAGGTCGGGGTTGGCGAGGAAGCCGCGGCCGAAGGAGATCAGGTCGGCGCCGGCCGCGAGCAGGCGTTCGGCCGCGGCCCGGCCGCCGTCCGCGGGCAGGGGCTGTCCCCAGCCGAGCACCGGGTTGGCGATCAGGATGCCGGGCCAGGTCTTGCGGAGCTCCTGGAAGACGGCGTCCTCGGGGTCGGCGAAGACGACGTGCAGGTAGGCGAGGCCGTCGCCGGCGAGTTCGCCGATCAGGGCGCGGTAGATGTCCGCGGTGTCGCCCTCGGCCATGCCCTGGCCGGTGAAGCCCGGCGACACCCGCAGGCCGACCCGCTCCGGGCCGATCTCGGCGGCGACGGCCCGGACCACCTCGACGACGAAGCGGATCCGGTTCGCCACCGGGCCGCCGTACGCGTCGGTGCGGCGGTTGGTGTTCCCGGCGAGGAACTGGTGCAGGAGGTAGCCGTTGGCGCCGTGGACCTCGACGCCGGCGAACCCGGCCTCGACGGCGTTGCGCGCGGCGGCGGCGAAGTCGGCGACCGTCCGGCCGATCTCGTCGACGGTCAGCTCGCGCGGGACGACGGACTCGCGCTCGCCGCCCGGGGTGTGGATCGGCTCGGGCAGGGCGACGGGCGAGGGGGCGACGGGGTGCAGGCCGCTGTTCTCGGGGTGGCCGATCCGGCCGCCGTGCTGGAGCTGGAGGAACATCCGTCCGCCCTGCGCCGCCACGGCGTCGGTCACCGTGCGCCAGCCGGTGATGTGCTCGTCGGCGTGGATCGCCGGGATGTTCGCGTAGGTCCGGCCGATCCGGTTCGGGGTGGTGGCCTCGGCGATGATCAGGCCGGCGGTGGCGCGCTGGGCGTAGTAGGTGGCCGTGATCGCCTGCGGGACGCCGTCGGCGCCGGCCCGGGTGCGGGTCATCGGGGCCATCACGAGGCGGTTGGGGAGGTGCAGCGTGCCGAGGTCGGCGGGCTGGAAGAGGCTGGGGGTCTGCGTGTTCTGTTGGGCCTGCCTGTTCTGCGGGGTCGCCGTGTTCTGCACGTTCGAGTTCTGCGGGGTCGCCGTGTCCTGTGCGTTCGAGTTCTGTACGTTCGTGTTCGTCGTCATGCCGAAACCGTAGAAGCTGACACCGGTGTCAGTTTCAAGGGCCGGCGCCCGGCACCGGG
>NZ_JBFBDY010000301.1:0-7905 GCF_040683475.1 Kitasatospora sp. NPDC093558
GTCGTCGCGGTCAGCCTGCGCTGCGCCGTCCACAACTGCCTCCAGCGGTCGATCGCCACGGCCCTCCTGTGCCGGTTCGGTGGCGTCTGGCCCACCTGGCAGGCCGGCGTGCGCACGACGCCGTTCGCCGCCCACGCCTGGGTCGAGGCGGAGGGCCGGGTCATCGACGAGCCCTACCCCGACGGCTACTTCCGCCCGCTGCTCACCGTCGCCCCCAAGCGGCCCGCGCGCACGGTCTGACCGCCGCCGCCCACCGCAACCCCGTCCGGAGGGACCCATGACGCTCCGCCTGACCACCCACACCGTGTCCACCGACACCCACGACGGCGCCGTGCTGCTCAACCAGCGCACCGGGCACTACTGGCAGCTCAACCAGACCGGCGCGTACGCCCTGCAACGCCTGCTGGACGGCCACTCCGTGGACCAGGTCGCCGAGGAGTTCGTGGCCCACTTCGGCATCGCACCGGCCGAAGCACGGCACGACCTCACGGCGATGACCGACCGGCTCCGCTCCTCCGGGCTGGTGGAGGCCGCCTGACGATGCTTAGCCGGCTGTGGACCCTGACCCGGGGGCATCGCCGCGCCCTGGGCGCCGCCCTGCTCCTCACGCTGACCGCGGCCGCCGTGGGCATCGGCCAGCCGCTCGCCGCGAAGGCAGTGGTCGAGGCGCTCACCGCGCACCGCCCGCTGCTCCTGCCCGTCACCGTCCTCGTCGTCCTGCTGCTGGCCCAGGCACTCATCGGCGCCGTCGCCGTCTTCCTGCTGGAGCGCACCGGCGAGCGGTTCGTCCTCGGCATGCGGACCGGACTGACCTCGCACCTGCTGCGGGTCCGCATGGCGGCCTTCGACCGCCTGCGCGTCGGCGACCTCATGGCACGCGCCTCGACCGACGTCGCCGTCCTGCGCGAGGCCCTGACGCACGTCTCCGTCCAGATCGCCACCAACCTGTGCGTCGCCCTGGGCAGCGTCGCGGCGATGTTCGTGCTGGACCCGGTCCTGATGCTGCTCATCCTCGGCGTGCTGCTCGCGTGCGGCCTCGTGATCCACCGGCTGTCGGCGGAGATCGGCCGCTCGTCGACGCAGGTGCAGACCGCCGTCGGGGCGATCTCGGCCGGACTGGAACGCGCCCTGTCCGCCCTGCGGACCGTCCGGGCCAACCGTGCCGAACAGCGGGAGGCCGACCGCCTCGACGCCCTCGCCCGCACCGCCTACGACGCCGCGCTGCGCGGCGCCCGGCTCACGGCCGTGATCGCCCCCACCGCCCAGCTGGCCATCAACGCCGCCTTCGTCCTCGTCCTGCTGCTCGGCGCGGCCCGGGTCGACCAGGGGGCCCTCTCGCTCGGCGCCCTCGTGGCCATGCTGCTGTACGCGACCCAGCTCACCGGGCCCGTCACCGAGCTGATGGAGGGCGTGGCCTCGGTGCACCGGGCCAAGGGCGCCGCCGAACGCGTCCAGGAGGTCCACGAGCTCCCCACCGAGGACACCACCGCCCCGCGCTCCACCTCCCAACCAGTGCACGACGCACCGTCGTTGGAGATCAGCGACCTCCGGTTCGGCTACGACCCCGACGCACCGGTCCTCCGGGGCCTCTCCCTCACCGTCCCCCGGAACGCGCTCGTCGCCCTGGTCGGCCCGTCCGGGGCCGGCAAGTCGACCACCTTCGCGCTGATCAACCGCTTCTACGACCCGTGGAGCGGCACCATCCGCCTCGACGGCCGCCCGGCGGACGAACTCGGCCTCCACGAGTGGCGCTCACGGATCGGCTGGGTCGAACAGGACTGCCCGGTCCTGCACGGCACCCTGCGCGACAACCTCTGCTACGCCGCCCCCGACGTCACCGACGACCGGCTGTGGGAGGTCCTCGACCTCGTCAACCTCACCGACAAGGTGAACTCCCTGCCCGCCGGACTCGACACCGAGGTCGGCGAACGCGGAGCCCGCCTGTCCGGCGGCGAACGCCAGCGCATCGCCATCGCCCGAGCCGTCCTGGCCCGCCCCGCCCTGCTCCTGCTGGACGAACCCACCGCCCACCTCGACCCCGCCAACGAGGCCGCCCTGACGGTCAACCTGCACGACCTCCGCAAGGAGTGCGCCATCCTCGTCATCGCCCACCGGACGTCCACGATCGAGTCCGCCGACACCATCGTCACGCTCACGAACGGCACCACCTCCGCCACCGGCCCCCACGCCGACGTCCTCCGTACCCACCCGGGCTTCCAGCACCTCAGCGGCCAGTGACGGTTACCGGCTGTGACAGTTACCGGCCCGATGCTTGGCGGGGGGCCGGCACAGCAGTCAGGTCGAGGGGACTTCCTCACCCCCGGATGCGTTCGGCTCGGCCAGAGCCAGTCGGGCGACCACGCCATCCGCGAGTTGGCCGACGAGCTCCGGCGCCAGCCCGGCCTGGGTGGCCGCGTCCACCACCATCCCCCGCACCAGCACTTGCTGCTCGCGCGTGAGAGCGGGGATCACTTCGGGCTCGGCGGTCCGGCGGAAGAGCCGCCGGAACAGCGCAACCGATCCTTTCGCGGCTCCGTCCACCGCCGCGTCGGCCAGCTTCTGACGAGCGCTCTCCAGCGTCAGCCAGAGCAGGGGCGTGACCAGCGGAACGATGTCGGCGACCCCGAACCCGAGGGGATCGCGACGCCCCCGCCCGCGAAGCCGGGCGAGCACCTCGGCGTCACCGTACCGCAGCAGGCCCTCGACGAGGATCGTCTCCTCCGGCGCGACGTCGGCCACCACCGCGCGCACGACGTCACGAACGAGAACCCCACCGCCCCGATCTGCCGGTGAACCCAACACCCGCACCTCCAAAGGTAGTTCACAGATCCCATGGGAGTCTCGCAGATCACGGCGAAACCGCAACGGCGGACCGTGACACTCCGCCCCCGGTCACACAGAGAACCACTACCGCATCGGTGCGCCGTGCGGTACACAGATGGGCATGCCTCCGCCGAAAGTGGACGAGCGCGTGTTCATCGCGGGCACCACCCTGCGTTTCGGACTTCTGGTCGTGCTGTTCGTGACGACGAGCCTGACGATGATGTCCGAGAGCCTGACCGTGCTACGTGGCTATCCGGACAGCAAGGCGGTCGGCTGCATGCTGGCCGCGGGCGTGGACCCCGACGGCAGCAGCAGCCCGACGGTACTGCGGGTGATCTACGACACCCGGGTGCGCAAGGCGTACGACACGTGCGTCCACGATGCGGTGGGGCCGCGCCCGTGGCTTCTGCTCGGGCTGCTGCTGCTCCTTCTCCTGGTGGCCGCCGGCCTCCTCTACTGGGTTCTCCCGTTGTGGCGCGAGCGGCGCAGGCGCCTCGTCCTGATCGACCCGTTCGGGTTCCGGGCGCACCCCTGGCTCCTTCGGACGCTGGAGGAGCTGGTGGCGAGGGCGGGCGTGGAGACGGGGCCGAGGTTCATGCTCGACCCGGTGGCCGTGTCGGCGAGCGCCGTCGTGTTCGGCAGGCGCGGGAGGTACACGGTCAGCCTGAACACCGGTCTCGTCGCCGGCGCGCAAGCCGATCCGGAGGGGTTCCGCGCGGTCGTGCTGCACGAGCTCGCCCATCTTCGCAACCGGGACGTGGACATCACCTACGCCACCGTGGCGCTCTGGCGGGTCTTCCTGATCGCGGTGCTGCTGCCGAACGCCGGCTACCAGATCGAGGAGCTGATCCGCAATCAGTTCCTCGGCTCGGGAGGACCGTTCTGGAGCGCCTCCCGCCCGGCCATGGTGATCTCCCTGGCCTTCTCGGCCTTCCTGGTCGTGCTGGTCCTGCTGGCCCGCGCCGACGTTCTCCGGAGCCGCGAGATCTACGCCGATCTGGAAGCCGTCCGGCGCGGCGCGGACCAGGGTGCCTGGACACGCCTCGGCCGCGAGCAGGCCGATCGCGGCCGGTTCCGTCGGGCCCTGGCAGCGTTCGGCGACGCGTGGCGGACGCATCCGCGCTGGCGTCAGCGCCAGGAGTCACTGGTGGAACCGGCGGCCCTGTTCGGTGTGCAGGCGATGCCGATGTTCCTGACCGGCGCGGCTGCCATGACGATCGGGTTCCAGCTGTCGGACCTCAAATCGAAGGCCGAAACCGGGCACGGGTGGATGACGTCCGGGGCCGTGGCCACGGCGGTCCTGATCGCAGGGGTCGCCGGTGTCGCACTCTGGCGGGCAGCGGTGTACGCGGCGCTCACCGACCGGAGGCCTCCGTCCGGAACGCGTGCGGGGCTCTGGATCGGCCTCGGAACGGTCGCGGCCACCCTGGCCCTGGCGCCGACCGACTTCCACCACTGGCTGCCGGCCGAACCGGCGGTGCTCCTGACCCTGGTCGGGATCACCGTCCTGGCCACTCACTGGACGGCGGCTCACGCGAGCCTGAGCGTAGCGACCTGGCGCGGTTCCCGCCTCGCACCGGTGGCCGTGCTGAGCCTCGCGGTGATGTGCTGTTTCCTCGCTCTCTGGATGCGCTGGTGGCTGGACGGGGGGCTGGGATTCACCGCCGGCACCACCCATCCGTCCGGGTGGGCGGAGACGCTACTCGGGCGCGATGCCGCCCAGGCAGCCCGAGGAGACACCGGCGTGCTGACGGCGGTCGTTCCGGTCTGGTGGGTGCTCTTCTCCTTCGCACCGCCGGGCCCCTTCGCCTGGATCTCCGCCGTTCTCTGGCTGGTGGCGCTGCCGGCCTGGTGGCGTGAGCCTGGAGACGAGGCACCACGATGGCTGCGGCGGGCCCTGCCGGACGTGCCCGATCTGCCGGGACCGACCTACCGGTTTCCCTCCACGCGTCGGCTCGTGCGGGACACACTGCTCGGCGCGTTGCTGTCGCTGACCGCCGGTGTGGCGGTGATGGCCGTCATGCACGCCTGGTGGCCACAAGGCGAGCAGGTCACCGGGTACGACCTCGCGGTGTTCTGGGGCTGGCTGATCGTCGCCCTGGCCGCGGCAAGCCTGCTCGTCGCGACGGTGGTGGCCGTGACGACGCCACAACACGCCTTCCTGACCGCGCTGGTGACGACAGGCGGCGCCGGCGTGCTCGGCCTCGCCGCCTGCTATCTGCTGACCACGTTCGACGGCTGCCTCGGGCCGCTCAACGTGCTCTCCCAGCGGTGCACGTGGACGCTCGCGCCGACCTGGCAACCCGTCGCCTCGACGATGGCGCCCTACGTGCTGGCCGGCCAGCTCTTCGCAGCCGCGATCGCCACCATCCTCGTACTCGGCGTTCGACGGCTACCGGGCAGCCGGCCAAGGCCGTTGGCGGTGCGCCCCACACCGCGCCCTGGCAACCACGGCAGGCGCCTCGCGCTCGGATGGGCCGGCGCATCGACGGTCGCCGTCCTGGTGACCTCGTCGCTGACGTCGGCACCGACCCACGCCGCCGAGGCCCGGCCGACCGGGACCGTCAGGCCGCAATCGGTGAAATCGGCCGTGACACGGGGGAACCAGGAGTTCGCCTGGATGTACTTCGGCGGCAAAACCCTGTTCGAACGGTTCTCCCACGGCTTCGCCGGCATGGGAGCGGCGGTGGCCCAGGACCCGGTCGACTACACCGCCGTGCACACGGCGTGCACCGACCTCGCCGACGCGGTACGCCTCGCGGACGACTACTTCCCCATGCCCAACCAGCAGACCGACGACCTGTGGGAACCGCTTCTGGCGATCCTGCGCACCGCAAGCGCCGACTGCATCGACGCGGCCGACCAGAAGGATCCGCTGCTGTTCCAGCTGGCGAACGTCCGACTCCTCGCCGGCGGAATCGCGATGAAGACCGTTGCGGACCTGGTCACCAGCGACATCGCCGCTGCCGCGCAGGCCGCGGACCAGCAGCACTGAACGTCGCCGCCAGGACGGCGATCGGGCAGCGGGTCACAGCGAAGAGAGGTCGATCTCCACCGGGTACGGCGCCGTCGCCTTGACCAGGCCGGTGAAGACCTCGCCCACCCTGTAGCGCCGGCTCGCCGGGTCGAGGACGTAGGTGTGGACGATCGGGACGACGCCGGCGGCCTGCTCGATCCGCCAGTAGAACGGGATGCCCGCCGTCGCGTACTGGTCCAACTTGACCACCCGGTCGGTGGTCTCCGAGCCCGGTGACACGACCTCGGCGAGCAGCAGGACGTCCGCGGGTCTGGTCGGTGACTCGTCGATCGTCTCCGCGCGGTAGACCACGACGTCCGGACGGCGGTTGTTCAGCGGCACGTCCTGGAGACGGACGTCGAAGTCCGTGTCGACGTTCCACTCGCTCCCGCCGGCCGCGTCCAGCGCGTTCGCCAGCAGCCGGGCCAGCCGCTTGTGGCGCTTGGAGGTTCCGGGGCGGGCGATGACGATGCCGTCGACGATTTCGATGTCCGCGCACTGCACCGCGCACCAGGAGTCGTACTGCTCGCTGGAGACATGCCCGCGTGGTTCCCGCATGCGCCACAGCCTAGGCTTCCGGGCCCTCGGGGACGGATGGTTCGAGGGCTGTTCGATATCCTCTCGGTGATCGGCAGCGCGATGGCTGCCCCTGGGGGAATGGGTGGCCGGGATGCGTTCGTCGTCGTCGTCCGAGCGCGGCGTGCCGGAGGCGGCGTGGCAGTGGGACGGGGAGGACGGTGGCCACGCGGGCGCGGCGGCCGGGGACGTGGTCGGCGGCGGTGGTGGTGACGGGCCGCGGGTGAGCCGGCGCGCGTTGCTGGTCGGGGCCGGGGTGCTGGCCGCCGGCGGGGCCGCGTGGGCGTTCGGCCGCTCCCGGGAGGACCGGCCGGCTCCGAAACCGACCGCGCCGGCGCCCGTCGCCGTGTCCGGCCCGACGCCGGTGTGGACCTACCGCGGGCCCGAGGCCATGACGCCCGAGCGGCTCACCTCCCACCCGAACCGGCCGGTGTACGTCACGAGCGCCGGCCTCCAGCTGCTCGACCCGGCCACCGGCGCCCCGACCCGGCTGCTGCGCCTCGCCCCGACGGAACGGCAGTACGGCGACGACCCGACCGTCGCCCGCGTGGTGATCAGCGGCGACCGCGTGTTCACGACCTCCCAGGGCCACATCGACGGCCGCGACCTCGGCGACCCCTCCGCCGACCTCACGGTCGCCCTGCCGGAGGCCGTCACCGACGACGTCGTCCTCGCCGGCTGCGACGGCACGACCCTCTACGGCACCGCCTATGCCAAGCCCACCCAGGACGACAGGATCCCGGGGCACAAGGCGTTCGCGGTGCGCATCGCGGACAGCACGCTGCTGTGGTCCTCCCCCGCCGACCTCGGCGAGAAGCTGCTCGCCCCCTCGGCCGGCCCGACCGGCGTCATCGCCTCCGCCCGCACCTCCGAGGGCCGCACCGAGCTGGTCGTCCGGGACGCCGCGACCGGGCGGCAGCGCTGGACGGCCGCGGGCAGCGAGAACCTCCGCTGGTGCGCGGTCGGGCAGCGCGCCGTCCACGTCCCGGACGGCTCCGGCGGCCTGCGCGCCCTCGACCTGGCCACCGGCGCGGCGCTGTGGACGCTGCCGCCCCGGGGCGAGAACTGGCGTGCCATGCCTCCGCTGGTCGCGGGCGCGGCGGTCTTCCTTCCGCGCGACAACGGCCTGGTCACCGCCCACTCGGAGGCCGGCCCGGACGCTCACTGGTCGCTCCGGCTGCCGTTCCTGCTGGACGCCCGCAGCCACCCGATGCTGGTCAACGGCGTCCTCTACGTCCCCGGCCCGGCGGGCGGCGGCGTGTGCGCGGTCGACGCCGCGACGGGCCGCCTGCTGTGGACCTTCCGTGACTCCGGCCCCGGCAAGGACGTCTGGTCGCTCGCGGCCGACGGGACCTGCCTGTACGCGGGCCACGACGACGTCCTGCACGCGCTCCCGCTGGCCACGGTCTAGGGCCACGGCACTAGGCTGCCCCGGTGCAGGTGCGCCCGATCTCCCCCGACCTGCTCGCCGAGCACCTCGCCGAGCGGAT
>NZ_JBFBDY010000302.1:0-7893 GCF_040683475.1 Kitasatospora sp. NPDC093558
AACACCCCCAGCGCGGCCCGGCCGCGGCCGGCGCGCACGCTGCGCACCGACCAGGGCCCGGTCCCGGCCGGCAGCGTCCCGTCCGGCTCCGGCGCGTGGCGGAGCGCGTCCCCGGGAACACCCCCGTGGTCCCCGGGGACGGGCCGCCCGTGCGGCGGAGTGGCGGAATGCGATGCGGTGCTCGTCATGCCCCAAAGCCTCCCGCCGCGACCACCCCGCTGTCGGTAGTGCACCACCCCGAATCCGGGGTGTACCTAGCTACACCCCGGTTCTGCACACCCCTTCATGGCACCCGGTGATCACGGGCCTCTACGCTGTCCGCCATGCCCTCCACCACGTTGCGCCGAGCGCTCGTCAGGAGCCTGCGGCGGCCCCCGTGGTCGGCGGAGGCCTGGCGGGACACCCGCCTGATAGCCGCCGGGATCCCCCTGGCGGCACCGGTCTGGCTCGCCGTCACCGAGCCGACGCTGCTGTTCCCGGTCACGGCCCTGGTCGTGGTCCTCGCCCGCCCGCTCACCGTCGTCCAGCGCGGCCGGCTGCGTGCCCTCGCCGGGGTGGACGTCCCGCCCCCGCCGGGCGCGACCGTCCGGGGCCGCCCGCTGACCTACCTGCGCGCCGGGGTGAACTGGCGTCAGGTCGGCTACCACCTGTTCGTCGGCCCGCTCCTCGCGCTCGCCTCGCTGTGCGTCGTGTGGTGCTGGGGCGCCGGCCTGGTGCTGGCCACCCTGTACGGCTGGGTGTGGATGATGCCGGCCGACACCCCGCTGCGCTGGCAACTGGCCGGGACGGACGTGGTGCTGACGGCCGCCGGCGTGCTCCTGCTGGTGGCGATGCCCTGGCTGGCCTCGGTGACCGCCTGGCTGGAGACCGGCGTCGCGCGGAAGCTGCTCGGCCCGAACCGGGCGGAGACGCTGGAGCGCCGCGTCGAGGAGATCGCCGAGAGCCGGGCCGGCCTGGTCGACGCGGTCGACGCCGAGCGCCGCCGGATCGAGCGCGACCTGCACGACGGCGCCCAGCAGCGCCTCACCTCCCTCGCGATGAACCTCGGCCTGGCCCGGCGCACCCTCAAGGACGTCCCGCCGGACGCCATGGCGGTGATCGTCGCCGCGCACGAGGAGGCCCAGGCGGCCATCGACGAGCTGCGCGACCTGGTCCGCGGCCTGCACCCGGCGGTCCTGGAGGACCGCGGCCTGGACGCGGCGCTGTCCGGCATCGCCGCCCGCGCCCCGCTGCCGGTGCGCCTGGACGTCGAACTGGCCGAGCGGATCGCCCCGACGGTCGAGGCGGTCGCCTACTTCACCGTCTCCGAGGCGCTCACCAACGTGGCCAAGCACGCCCGCGCCAAGAGCGTCGACGTGTCGGTGCGGACGGCCGGGGGCAGGCTGCGCCTGGTCGTCAGCGACGACGGCGTCGGCGGCGCCGACCCGGCGCGCGGCAGCGGGCTCACCGGTCTGCGCCAGCGCGCCGCCTCCGTCGACGGCACGCTGTCCGTTCTCAGCCCCCTCGGGGGTCCCACCACACTCACCGTGGAGTTGCCGTGCGCGCTGTGATCGCCGAGGATTCGGTCCTGCTGAGGGTCGGGCTGGTCAAGCTGCTGGAGGCGGTGAGCTTCGAGGTCGTGGCCGAGGTCGGCGACGCCGAGGCCCTGCTGCTCGCCGTGGAGGAGCACCGCCCCGACGTGGTGGTCGCCGACGTGCGGATGCCGCCCGGCTTCCACGACGAGGGCGTGAAGGCCGCGATGATCATCCGCCGGCAGTGGCCGGAGGTGGCCGTCCTCCTCCTCTCCCAGTTCGTCGAGGAGCGCTACGCCGCCGACCTGCTGTCCACCAACACCAGTGGCGTCGGCTACCTGCTCAAGCAGCGCGTGGCCAACGTCGACGACTTCCTCGACGCCCTCCAACGGGTCGCCGAGGGCGGCACCGCGCTGGACCCGGAGGTCGTCGCGCAGCTGCTGGTGCGCCGCCACCGGGACCCGCTGGAGAAGCTGACGCCGCGCGAGCGGGACGTCCTCGCCCTGATGGCCGAGGGCCGCTCGAACGCCGCGATCGCCGCGTCCCTGGTGGTCAGCGACAGCGCGGTGGCCAAGCACATCAACTCGATCTTCACCAAGCTCGACCTCCCGCCGGCCGACGACAGCCACCGCCGGGTGATGGCCGTGCTGCGCTTCCTGGAGGTCGGGTAGCCATGGCGGACGGTACGGGGGAGACCCGGCCCGCGGCACCGCTCCGGGCGGCGCCCTGGCGGACGATCGGCGCGCTGACCGTCGCGTTCGTGGTCGTCATGGGCGCGTCGCAGACCCTGGGCCTGGTGGCCAACCGGCAGACGACCGAGGAGAAGACGTACGAGCACGTCGTCGTCCGCAAGCTCCAGCTGGCCACGGGCAGCGCGTCGGTGCGGGTCAGGGCGGGCCGGGAGGGCCGGGTCGTGGTCCGCAGGAACCTGAACTACACGTTCCGCGCGCCGCAGGTCTCGACCGCCGTCGAGGGCGACGTCCTGGTCGTCGGGGTCGCCTGCCGGCAGCCGTTGCCGTTCTTCGGCTGCGGCGCCGAGATCGAGCTGGACGTGCCGCGGGGCACCGAGGTGTCCGGCTCGGTGGACTCGGGCAGCGTCGACGTGGCCGACCTGAGCGGCGAGGTCCGGCTGGACGCGACCTCCGGGGCGCTGTACCTGCACCGCCTCTCCGGCGAGGTCCACACCAAGACCACCTCCGGCATGGTGCAGGGCACCGAGCTCACCTCGGCCCGGGTGGAGGCGAGCAGCACCTCGGGCTCGGTGGAGCTGGACTTCACGAAGGCCCCGCACGCCGTGGACCTGAGCACCGTCTCGGGCTCGGCGACGATGACGGTCCCGAAGGACAGCCGGTACGCCTTCAGCGGGCAGGTCGGCTCGGGCAGCCGCAGCATCGACCCGACCCTGGCCGACGCCTCCAGCCCGGACAGCCTCCACGCCTCGGTCGTGTCGGGCTCGCTGCGGATCGGCTACCGCGAGGACGACTGACGGGACGGCTGAGCCGACGGCCGGGACGACGGCCGAAGCGCCTGAGCCGAGTGGGGGACAATGGAGAGTCCCGTCCCCCCCGCTCCCGAGGTCAGCCGCGCATGACAGCCACGCCCGCACCCACCGCGACCAGCACCAGGGCCCATCTCCAGACTCCCGTCGTCCGCCCGGAGGGCGGGCCGGGCGGCGTTGGGGTGCGTGCATCGCAAGGCGGAGGAGCGAGTCCATGCGGAGTATCGGCGACCGACGACAACGCGGCGAGGCGCGTGCCCCGGCGCCGCCCGGCAGACGGGAGTCTGGAGATGGGCCCTGAGTTCGCGCCGCTCGACCTCGGCCCGATCCAGGTCTGGCCGCCCGTCGTGCTGGCGCCGATGGCCGGTATCACGAACGCGCCGTTCCGCACCCTGTGCCGCGAGCAGAGCGGCGGCAAGGGCCTGTACGTCTCGGAGATGATCACCACCCGGGCGCTGGTGGAGCGCAACGCCAAGACCATGCAGCTGATCAAGTTCGACCCGAGCGAGAAGCCGCGCTCGATCCAGCTGTACGGCGTGGACCCGGTGACCGTCGGCAAGGCCGCCCGGATGATCTCGGACGAGGGCCTGGCCGACCACATCGACCTCAACTTCGGCTGCCCCGTCCCCAAGGTGACCCGCAAGGGCGGCGGCTCCGCGCTGCCGTACAAGCGCAACCTGCTGCGCGAGATCCTGCGCGAGGCCGTCGCCAACGCGGGCGACCTGCCGGTGACCATGAAGATGCGCAAGGGCATCGACGACGACCACCTCACCTACCTGGACGCCGGCCGGATCGGCGCCGAGGAGGGCGTGGCCGCGATCGCCCTGCACGGGCGCACCGCCGCCCAGCACTACGGCGGGACGGCCGACTGGTCGGCGATCGCCCGGCTGCGCGAGTCCGTCCCGGCGCACGTCCCGGTGCTGGGCAACGGGGACATCTGGTCGGCGGACGACGCCCTGCGGATGATGCGCGAGACCGGCTGCGACGGTGTCGTGGTGGGCCGCGGCTGCCTGGGCCGTCCGTGGCTGTTCCGCGACCTCGTCTCGATCTTCGAGGGCGACGTCGACTACGCCCGCCCGGACTTCGGCTACGTCGCCGCGGCGATGGTGCGCCACGCGCAGCTGCTCGGCGAGTGGCTGGGCGACGAGGCGCGCGGTGTGATCGACTTCCGTAAGCACGTCGCCTGGTACACCAAGGGCTTCTCGGTCGGCTCCGAGCTGCGGGTGCGGCTGGCCAACTCCTCCTCCCTCACCGAACTGGCCGAAACCCTCGCCCTCGTGGAGCAGTCCCAGCCCTGGCCGGCCGGCGCCGACGGCCCGCGCGGACGGACGGCCGGCAACAACCGGGTGGTCCTGCCCGAGGGCTGGTTGGACGATCCGTACGACTGCGCCCGGCCGGGCGAGGATGCCGAATCGGACACCTCCGGCGGATGATCTGTCCATAGCGTCGAAATGCCCCCTCGCAGGGGGTCGGGCGCCCGGGCCCAGCCCTCTTGTCCAATCTGGACAGGAGGGCTCCCTTTTGGCAGTGGATCATGACTCAGCGAGCACGATGCTGGACGGAGTGCGACGATCGTCGGAGCCGGACTACGTCCGGGCGGCCCGACGCGCTGGTGACGCTTGCCACATGCGGCCGGGACTGACATGGGGTCAGTGGACGAAATGGCCAGATCGGCCGTGGATCGCTTCCCGAAGCCGCCCGGCCGTGGATCGGCCGTCCGGGTGCAGGAAATCAAGCCGGGGCAACGCGGTGGACCACTGCCTGCTACCGAGTGTCCTGATCGTGTGATCTTCATGTTTCCTTGCGTTCGAGACTTGAAGGCTTGCTAGCGTCAGCCGGACGATTTCAGCAACAGAGGTGAACGCCTTTACGCGCATTCGATCTAGCGGGTTACCCCTGGCTACCGGCCTCGTACGGCCTATTGGGGGCAGAGAAAGACCTTCGAAATGGGTATGTTCTCCGGCGTCAGGGCAACCGCGTACGAGGAGACCGACCCGTGCCGTCCCACCAGAAGTTTGTTTACTCCTTCACCGAAGGAAACAAGGACCTCAAGGATCTTCTTGGCGGCAAGGGCGCGAACCTGGCCGAGATGACCAACCTGGGTCTCCCCGTCCCTCCGGGGTTCACCATCACCACGGAGGCCTGCAAGGTCTTCCTGGAGACCGGCAGCGAGCCCACCTCGCTGCACGAGGAGATCAGCGCCCACCTGGCCGCCCTCGAGGCGGAGATGGGCAAGAAGCTCGGCCAGGCCGACAACCCGCTGCTGGTCTCCGTCCGCTCGGGTGCCAAGTTCTCGATGCCCGGCATGATGGACACCGTCCTCAACATCGGCCTGTCCGACACCTCGGTGACCGGCCTCGCCGCGCAGTCCGGCAACGAGCGCTTCGCCTGGGACTCCTACCGCCGCCTGGTCCAGATGTTCGGCAAGACCGTGCTGGGCGTCGACGGCGAGCTGTTCGAGGAGGCCCTGGACGAGGCCAAGCACGCCAAGGGCACCGTCAACGACCTGGACCTGGACGCTTCCGACCTCCGGGAACTCGTCGAGGTGTTCAAGGGCATCGTCCAGCGCGAGACCGGCCGGGCCTTCCCGCAGGACCCGCGCGAGCAGATGGACCTCGCCATCCACGCCGTCTTCCACTCCTGGAACGGCGACCGCGCCCGGCTGTACCGCCGCCAGGAGCGCATCCCGAACGACCTCGGCACGGCGGTCAACGTCTGCACCATGGTCTTCGGCAACCTCGGCGAGGACTCCGGCACCGGTGTCGCCTTCACCCGCGACCCCTCCACCGGCGCGCAGGGCGTCTACGGCGACTACCTGTCCAACGCCCAGGGCGAGGACGTCGTCGCCGGCATCCGCAACACCCTGCAGCTGTCCGAGCTGGAGAAGCTCGACAAGAAGTCGTACGACGAGCTCATGGCGATCATGCAGAAGCTCGAGAACCACTACCGCGACCTCTGCGACATCGAGTTCACCATCGAGCGCGGCAAGCTCTGGATGCTCCAGACCCGCGTCGGCAAGCGCACCGCCGCGGCCGCCTTCCGGATCGCCGTCCAGCTCGTCGACCAGGGCCTGATCGACCTGGACGAGGCCCTCATGCGGGTCACCGGCGGCCAGCTGGCCCAGCTGATGTTCCCGCGCTTCGCCCCGACCGCCGAGTCCAAGCAGATCGGCTGGGGCCTCGCCGCCTCGCCGGGCGCCGCGATCGGCAAGGTCGTCTTCGACTCGTACACCGCCGTCAAGTGGTCCCGCTCCGGCGAGAAGGTCATCCTGGTCCGCCGCGAGACCAACCCGGACGACCTGGACGGCATGATCGCCGCCGAGGGCATCCTCACCTCGCGCGGCGGCAAGACCTCGCACGCCGCCGTCGTCGCCCGCGGCATGGGCAAGACCTGTGTCTGCGGCGCCGAGGAGCTGGAGGTCGACACCAAGGGCCGCAAGTTCACCACCGCCGACGGCCTGGTGGTCCACGAGGGCGACGTCGTCTCCATCGACGGCGCCAGCGGCAAGGTCTACCTCGGCGAGGTACCGGTCCTGCCGTCCCCCGTCGTCGAGTACTTCGAGGGCACGCTGCACGCCGGCGCCGACGTCCAGGGCGGGCTCGTCCAGGCCGTCCACCGGCTGATGTCGCACGCCGACGGCCGCCGCCGCCTGGCCGTGCGCGCCAACGCCGACAACGCCGAGGACGGCGGGCGCGCCCGCCGCTACGGCGCCCAGGGCATCGGCCTGTGCCGCACCGAGCACATGTTCCTCGGCGAGGAGCGCCGCAAGGAGGTCGAGCACCTGATCCTCGCGGACAACGACAAGGACCGCGAGCTCGCCCTCTCCACCCTCCTGCCGCTGCAGAAGGGCGACTTCCTGGAGCTCTTCCAGGCGATGGACGGCCTGCCGGTCACCGTCCGCCTGCTCGACCCGCCGCTGCACGAGTTCCTGCCGAACATCACCGAGCTGTCGGTGCGCGTCGCCCTCGCCGAGGCCCGCAAGGACCCGAACGAGAACGACCTGCGCCTGCTCCAGGCGGTGCACAAGCTGCACGAGCAGAACCCGATGCTCGGCCTGCGCGGCGTGCGCCTCGGCCTGGTCATCCCCGGCCTGTTCGGCATGCAGGTCCGCGCCATCGCCGAGGCCGCCGCCGAGCGCAAGCTGGCCGGCGGGGACCCGCGCCCCGAGGTGATGATCCCGCTGGTCGGCACCGTCCAGGAGCTGGAGCTGGTCCGCGACGAGTGCGAGCGCGTGCTCGCCGAGGTCGCCCAGTCCACCGGCGTCACGCTGGAGATCAAGCTCGGCACCATGATCGAGCTGCCGCGCGCCGCGGTGACCGCCGGTCAGATCGCCGAGGCCGCCGAGTTCTTCTCCTTCGGCACCAACGACCTGACCCAGACGGTGTGGGGCTTCTCCCGGGACGACGTCGAGGCCTCGTTCTTCACCGCCTACCTGGAGAAGGGCATCTTCGGGGTCTCCCCGTTCGAGACCATCGACCGCGACGGCGTCGGCTCGCTCGTCAAGCACGCCGTCGAGGCCGGCCGGGCCACCCGCCCCGACCTCAAGCTCGGCGTCTGCGGCGAGCACGGCGGCGACCCGGAGTCGGTCCACTTCTTCCACGAGGTGGGGCTGGACTACGTGTCCTGCTCCCCCTTCCGGATCCCGGTGGCGCGCCTGGAGGCAGGCCGCGCCGCCATCGAGACGGCGGGCAGCGACTCGCGCTGAGGCAGGGAGGCATCCCCTCCTCACGCGCGCGGTCGACTGACCGCTCTCCCTCCCGCCGGGAGGGCGTGCACCGGAGCTCGGCGCAGGAGAACCGGCGTACGTAACACGGCCGGGGGGGGGGGGGCGCCCCCCCGCGCCCCCCCCCCCCCCGCCCGCGGGGTGGGGGCGGGCGCCCGCCC
>NZ_JBFBDY010000303.1:0-7887 GCF_040683475.1 Kitasatospora sp. NPDC093558
GTCGGGTCGGCGGGCCGCGGCGGTGGACGAGCGCAGCACGAGCGAGGTCGCGAGCGGTGACGGCGGGGCCACCCGTTCGCCGCGCAGCAGGCCGGCCAGGGCGGCGGTGCCCACGCGGCCGAGTTCCTCGCCGGGCAGGTCGACGGTGGTCAGCGGCGGGGCGAGCAGCGCGGCGACCGGCACGTTGTCCATGCCGACCACGGACAGCTCGTCCGGCACCCGCACGCCCAGCTCGGCGGCGGCCTGGTAGACCCCGGACGCGACCACGTCGTCGTCGCAGATCACCGCGCGCGGCGCGTCCGGCCGTTCCAGCATCCTGCGGGCGACGCTCCGGGCGGCCGGGTGCCCCTCGTTCAGGCGGACGCCCGACTCGACGACGTCCAGGCCGAGTTCGGCCGCGGCCTGCTCGAAGGCGGCCTGCCGCACCCGGAAGGTGTAGGCGGAATGGATCGCGCGCAGCCGGCCGATCCTGCGGTGGCCGAGCGCGGCCAGGTGCTCGACCGCGGCGCGCATGCCGCCCGCGACGTCGAGCTCGATGGTGGGCCGGGCGCGGTCGGTGCCCGGGTCGGCGTCGAGGAAGACGGCGGGGGTGTCGGCGGGCAGTTCGCCGAGCTGGCTGTCGTCCGGCGAGCAGATCAGCAGGCCGTCGAAGCGGCTCGTGGTGGCGGCCTCGGCGAGGGTCGCGCTGCCCCAGCCGGAGCTGACCACGACGGCCAGGCCGTGCCGCCCGGCCTCCTCGTGGACGCCCTCCAGCACCCGGCCGAAGAACGGGCCGAGGAGGTTCGGGACGGCGAGCAGGATCATCCCG
This sequence comes from Kitasatospora sp. NPDC093558, assembly GCF_040683475.1. Lineage (NCBI taxonomy): Bacteria > Bacillati > Actinomycetota > Actinomycetes > Kitasatosporales > Streptomycetaceae > Kitasatospora > Kitasatospora sp. NPDC093558. The sequence continues at coordinate 809 of NZ_JBFBDY010000303.1, forward strand.
CTGCGGCCCAGGCGCAGTTGGCGGCCGGCCGCCTGCGGGCGGTAGCCGAGGCTGCGGGCGGCCTCGCGGACGCGTTCGCGGGTGGCGTCGGAGACACGGGAGCCGGCCTCGGAGCCGGAGAACACGAGCGAGACGGTGGCCTGGGAGACCCCGGCGAGGCGGGCGACGTCCCGGCCGGTGGGCCGCCGCGCGGGGGCGGGCCAGGTGCCGGAGGCGCCGTGCGGCTCGTGGGCGGCCGATGCGGAACGGCCCGGCTCGTGGGTGGCCGATGCGGAACGGCCCGGCTCGTGGGCGGCCGATGCGGAACGGCCCGGCTCGGGGTTCGGCGGCTCGGAGTTGGGCGGCTCGGGGTTCGGCGGGAGATCGGTGGCGGCGGACACGGCGGCGGGAGCGGGCCGGGGCGGTCCGGCCTCAGTTCCGCGCGGCGGCGGCGCGGGCGGCCTCGTCGGCCGCGTCCTCCTCGGCGTTCTGCGCGGCGATCCGGTCGGCGGTGCGGCTGCGCATCCCGGAGACCTTGGTGGTGATCTGGGCGGACATGTCGTCGCGCTGGCGGCTGAGCAGCACGTAGCTGAGCGGCGCGGAGGCGATCGCGGCCAGCAGGAAGAGGAAGATCACGCCGGTCTGGCCGCTGACCGGGATGATCCCGAAGTGGCCGAGCAGGAGGGCCACCAGCAGGCAGCCGAGGAAGATGCTGACCCGCAGGGAGGTGTAGCGGAGCGTGGCGTGCGACTTGGCGGGGCCGTTGCTGCTGCTCACTGGGGCACGTCCTTCACTGCGCTGGGGGTCGGGGCCGGTCTCCCAGTGAAGCATGCCCGACGCGCGGAGCGGGGGACGGGTCGCCCGTCCCCCGTTTCCGGGCCCGTCCGGAGCGCCGGCCGGGCAGGACCGTCAGCGCAGGTCGAGCCAGAACGTGATGTCGTCGCGGTCGTCCCCGGGGGCGACCCGGATCGCGGCCGGGACCCGGCCGACCTCGCGGTAGCCGCAGCGGGCGTAGAACTTCTCCAGGCCCTGGCCGCCGCGCGCCGTCAGCCGCAGGCCGTCCAGCCCCCACTCCCGGGCGATCCGCTCGGCCTCGGCCATCAGCTCGACGCCGTACCCGCGGCCCTGGGTGTCGGGGTGCACCATGACGCGCTTGAGCATCCGCCAGTGCTCCATGAGGTTGAAGCGCATCGACTCGAAGAAGAGCACCCCGACGAGCCGGCCGCTCTCCGCCTCGTGGGCGACGAGGAGGCGGTCCGGCCCCTCGGGGGCGATCCCGGCGAAGTGGTGGTCGGCGGTGTCCCAGACGTCGTCCTCGGTGACCGGCGCCACGAAGCCGACGGCCCCGCCGGCGTTGGTGACGTCGGTCCACAGGCCGACGATCGCGGCCCGCAGGTCGGGGTCGGGCTTCGGGTCGAGGGTGAAGGTGAGCGTCATGGGTGCGGAGCCTAATCGGTCGTTACGACACGGCGAGAACGGGCCGGTCCTTGCGGCCGGTGCCGCGGAGCGCCAGGCAGAGGCCGACCGCGATCGCGCACAGGGCGCCGGCGCCGTACCAGGTGGCGTCGTAGTTGCCGAGGGCGTCCCGGGCGAAGCCGGCGAGCCCGGCCACCACGGCCGCGCCGATCTGGTGGCTCGCGAGCACCCAGCCGAAGACGATCGGCGCGTCCTCGCCGAAGTGCCGGCGGCACAGGGCGACGGTCGGCGGCACGGTGGCCACCCAGTCCAGGCCGTAGAAGACCACGAAGGCGAGGATCGGCGGCTGCAGCGAGCCGGCCAGCAGTTGCGGCAGGAGGAGCAGGGAGAGCCCGCGCAGCCCGTAGTAGACGATCAGCAGGAGGCGCGAGTCGACGCGGTCGGTGAACCAGCCGCTGGCGATGGTGCCCACCACGTCGAACAGGCCGATCGTGGCGAGCAGGCTCGCCGCCGTCGTGACGGGCATGCCGTGGTCGTGGGCGGCCGGGATGAAGTGGGTGCCGACCAGGCCGGCCGTGGTGGCGCCGCAGATCGCGAAGGAGCCGGCGAGCAGCCAGAACGCCCGGGTGCGGGCGGCGTCGCGCAGCACGCGCAGCGTACGGGCCAGCGCGCGGCCGTCGGCGACGGGTGCGGGCGGGGCCTCGGTCGCGCCGTACGGGAGGAGGCCGATGTCGGCCGGCCGCTCGCGCATCAAGAACAGGACGGGGACGGCGACCGCGCTGGCCGCGAGCGAGACGACGACGACCGCCGAGCGCCAGCCGTGGTGCTCGACCAGCCAGGCGCCGACCGGCAGGAAGATCAGGTTGCCCGCGGCGCCGGCGGCCGTCAGCACGCCGGTGACGAGTCCCTGGCGGGCGCGGAACCAGCGGCCGGTGATCGTGGTGGCGAACGCGCCGGCCATCGAGCCGCTGCCGAGGCCCACCAACACGCCCCAGCAGAGCACCAGTTGCCACGGCTCGCGCATCAGCATGGTGAGCCCGGAGCCGACCGAGATGGTGAGCAGCGCGCACACGACGACCAGGCGCACGCCGAAGCGGTCCATCAGGGCGGCGGCGAAGGGGGCGGTGAGGCCGTAGAGGGTGAGGTTGACGGAGGTGGCGCTGGAGACGGTCCCGAGCGACCAGCCGAACTCGTTGTGCAGGGCGTCCATCATCAGGCTCGGCGTGGAGCGGAAGCCGGCCGAGCCGAGCAGCACCAGCAGGGAGACGCCGGCGACCACCCAGGCGTAGTGCACCCGCCGGGCCGGGCGGGCGGGTGTCGCGGCGGAGGGGGCGGGAGTGGGGGCGAGGACGTTGCGTTCGGTCACGCGGTCGAGTCTCCCGGGGTGGCCGGACGGCGACGAGTGGCCTGAATGCCAGCTTTCGAAAGAATCGGGCCACGGTCTGGCCTAGGCTGGCCGGGGTCCGCGGTCGCGCGGCCCACCCGCAGGAAGAACGGGAGGAACGAGATGACGCACCTGGTCGCGGTCCTGGCCCTGGACGGGGTGATCGCCTTCGAACTCGGCATCCCCGCAAGGATCTTCGGCGGCGCGAAGGGGCCCGGCGGCGAGCCGCTCTACAAGGTTGCGACCTGCACCCTGGACGGCCGGCCGATCGCCACCAGCGCCGACTTCCGGGTGGCCGTCGACCACGGGCCCGAACTCCTGGAGCGGGCCGACACGGTGGTGATCCCGGCGTGCGCCGACTCCAGCCCGACCAACCCCGACGCCGCGTACACGCCCGAACTGGCCGCCGCGTTCGCCCGGATCCGGCCCGGCACCCGGCTGATGTCGATCTGCACCGGCTCCTTCCTGCTGGCCGCCGCCGGTCTGCTGGACGGCCGCCCGGCCACCACGCACTGGCGCTACACCGAGCGCTTCGCCGAGCTGTACCCGAAGGTCCGGCTCGACCCCGACGTGCTCTACACCGACGACGGCGACGTCCTCACCTCCGGCGGGGTGGCCGCCGGGGTGGACCTGTGCCTGCACGTGGTGCGGCGCGACCACGGCAGCGCCGTCGCCAACGCGGTGGCCCGCAACTGCCTCGTCCCGCCGTGGCGCGAGGGCGGCCAGAAGCAGTACGTGGAGGCCCCGAGCCCGGTGGAGCACGGCGGCACCGGCACCGCGGCGGTCCGCGCGTGGGCGCTGGAGCACCTGGACGAACCGCTCGCTTTGCGCCAACTCGCCGACCGCGCGGGCATGAGCGTGCGGACGTTCACCCGGCGCTTCCGCGAGGAGACCGGCAGCAGCCCGGGCCAGTGGCTCACCGTCCAGCGCACCGAGCGGGCACGGCAGTTGCTGGAGCGCACCGACCTGACGATCGACCAGGTGGCCCGGGAGTCCGGGTTCGGCACCGCGACCTCGCTGCGGCTGCAGCTGCGCGGGCGCCTCGACGTCGCACCGAGCGCCTACCGGAAGACGTTCCGGGCGGTGTCCTGAAGGTCGCCGGAGCTGCCGAAGGTTGGCGAAGGTCGCCGGAAGTTGCCCGAGGTCGCCGGAAGTTGCCGGAGGTTCCTGAGGGATTCCTGGGCAATGCCTGGACGACTGGCCGGAAACCGACGCCGCCCGAGGGCACATCGGTCGGCAGACGGGTCGGCACACACGTCGGCGGACCGGACGGCGGATTGGGCGGATCGGATGGCGGCGGGCCGTGCACACCCCGAGCGCGGCACGGCCGGCCGCCATCCAACCGCAACGCACGGGCCCTGAACCCGCGCACCGCTCTCCGCACTCGCCGAGGAGGTTTCCACCTCCGGCAGGCCGCGGTCCCCCCTGCTGGCACGATCCCCCTGGACAGCAGCACCACGACGGCCGGGCGGGTGTCCCCTCGGCGTCCCCTCGCGACGGAGAGCTGCACCCAAGCGTGATCAGTCGGATACGTCACGTCAATGGGTTGTCGGAAATTCGGAATGGTTGCGTCAGGTTTCGGCCGGTGATCGTTGCGGCGGTCGCGCTCCAGGTCGGCGCGGTGACCGCGCGGCGGCGATCGCGCGGCGGTGATCGCAATGCAGTAATCGCACTGCAGTAATCGCGCGGCGGCGCCTACTGCGCGAGCGCCGCCCAGTCCACCCCCGCCAGCGGGTCCGCCGGCCGGGCGTCCGCACCGATCTCGCACCACACCCGCTTGCCCGAGCCGTCCGGGTACCAGCCCCACCGCTCGCAGAGCAACTCGACCAGTTCCAGCCCGCGTCCGTTGGTCGCGTCCGCGTCCGCCCCCGCGTGCCGGGGCGCCGGCGCCACCTGGCTCGCGTCCGCGACCTCCACCCGCAGCGGGGCGGCCGGCACCGGGGCGCCCGCCGGGACGGCGGCGTCCACCGGCAGGCACAGCCGCAGCACGGCCGGACAGCCGGTGTGCACCACGGCGTTGGTCACCAGCTCGGAGACCACCAGCACCACCGTCTCGGCCATCGGCGCGTCCGGGTCGACCCCGTGGTTCAACAGCCGCGAGCGCACCCACCGGCGGGCCCGGCCCACCTCGGCGGGATCCGCCTGCACCGCCAGCTGAACTTGAAGAACCTGCACCGCTCCACCACCCGCACTCGCAGTTCGGCCATCGTCCCGATCGGGCCGGTCCGGCCGGCCGGGCCCTCGCACGTCCCACCCGGTGCTGGCCGCGACACGAATACGCCTCAGGATGAGCGGGCGGACGGACCGCAGCAAGCGCTTCGGGCATATTCCAGCGATCGGGGGACAGGGCAGTGCATACTGTCCCGTTCACTCTGGCGAGCCTCGCACCGGCGCTCGGCCGGACCGCCGCCGACCCCACCGGACCGGCAGTGGCGAACCTACCGCCGCACACCCCCGACACCCGGCCCGCCACTCGCGAACCACCCGTGCGACATATGTCCAACGGCCTTCGAACAGCGGCTTCGAGGGACGGTCCCACGAGCCGACCGTCCCACCATCTGACGATCCGAAACTCACGGTTCCCTTCTTCGGGGATTCCTCCCGCCGTCCGAGGACCGCAAGATACCGTTGAGTAAGCCAGCGGACCCCGGGCAGGAGGGTGGTGTGCGATGGCCGCCCCCGGCCCGATGGCCACCCCGGACCGCGGTGCCGCGACGGCCGCGAACGCCGCTCCCCGCTGGGACGAGCAGCTGCAACGGCGCCTCGCCCGCGGCGAGGAGACCGCGCTCGGCGAACTCTACGACCGGCTCGCGCCGATGGTGCACGGACTCGCCGGGCGCATACTCGCCGACCAGGCCGCCGCCGCGCAGCTCACCCGCGAGGTCTTCGCCCACGTCTGGGAGCACCCCGAGGCGTTCGACCCCGCCCAGGGCTCGCTGCGCTCCTGGCTCGGCGCGCTCACCCACCGCCGCGCCGTCGACCGGCTGCGCCTGCGCCGTGCCGCCGAACCGGGCGCCGGTCCCGGCTCCGCCGAGGACGAGATCCGCGAAGTCGCCACCGCCGCGCGCATGCAGTACGTGGTCGACTCCCTCCCCCACAGCCTGCGTGAGACGATCGCCGTGACGTACTACGACGGCCGCACCTACCAGGAGACGGCCCGTCGGCTCGGCATCAGCGAGCAGGCCGCCAAGCAGCGGATGCGGCTCGGCCTGGAGCTGCTCGCCACCGAACTGGCCGACGAGCGCGCCCGCCAGTACGGACGCAACGCGCAGGACGGCACTTGCGGACGCAGCGCGCAGGACGCGACCTGCGGGCACAACACGCAGGACGGGGCCTCCGGACGGACGGCTCGGGACGGGAACGGGAACGGGAACGGGGGCACGTGACGATCACCGGGGAGCAGCACGACGCCCTGCGCTCGCTGCTCGGCGCATGGGCCCTCGGCGCGTGCCCGCCCGCCGAGGCCGCCGAACTCGAACTCCACCTGCGCGCCTGCCCGGAGTGCGCCGAGGAGGCCGCGCGGCTGCGCGAGGCGGCCGGCTGGCTCGCCGTGGACGAGCCGCTCGACCAGCCGGGCCAGCTGCGCCAGCAGGTGCTCGACTGGTGCCTGTCCCGCCGTCCGGCCGAACTGCCCGTCCCCGCCTGGGGAGTTCCGTACGCGGCGGAGACCGCCAAGCTCGACGCGCTGCTGCGCGACCTCGGCCCGGAGGAGTGGCAGGAGGTCGCCGAACTCCCGTGGCACGGCGGCACCGAGTACCTGCGTCCGGCCGAGGTGCTGTGCCACCTGGCCGCCGTGGACGGCTACGTGGCGCTCGCCCTCGGCCTGCCGGACCCGGTGCCGGCCGTTCCGGGCGCCGCCGCCGCGCCCGTCGAGCGCCGGGTGCCGCCGCAGGAGCCGGACGTCCGGCCGCGGCCGCCGCGGGTGCCGCCGCAGGGCGGCCGGTACGCCGGGATCACCGGGCGCACCGCGCGGCTGGTGGCCGGGGCGGCCGGCCGGCCGCCGCAGTCGGTGCGGGCCCACTGGCGGCAGCAGACCCACGACCTGGTGCGCAGCGCCGCGCTCGCCCCGCAGGGCAGCACGCCGGTGGACTTCGGCTTCGCGACCGTCCCGCTGCGGGACGCGTTCGTGGACCGCGCCTTCGAGTGCTTCGTGCACGGCGAGGACGTGGCCCGCGCGGTGGCGTACCCGTACGACCCGCCCGCGCCGCAGCACTTGCGGCAGATGGTGGAGCTGGCGGTCCGGATGGTCCCGCACGCCCTGGCCGGGCTGCGGGCCGCCCAGCCGGCCGGGGCGCCGGCG
>NZ_JBFBDY010000304.1:0-7878 GCF_040683475.1 Kitasatospora sp. NPDC093558
GCTGCCCGCCCCGGCCGCCGACCCGACGGTCCGGGCCACCGCCCAGGCCCAGGCCCTGCTGGACCGCCACGGCCTGCTGACGCGCGGCACGGTGGCGGCCGAGCGGGTCCCGGGCGGCTTCGCCGGGGTGTACCGGGTGCTCTCCGCGATGGAGGAGCGCGGGCGCACCCGCCGCGGCTACTTCGTCGAGGGCCTCGGTGGTGCCCAGTTCGCGATGGAGGGCGCGGCCGACCGGCTGCGGTCGGTCAACGGCCGGCTGGAGCGCACCCGGGCCGCCGAGTGGCCGGCCGGCCCCACCGCCGAGCCGCCGCAGGTCCTCGTGCTCGCCGCCGCCGATCCGGCGAACGCCTACGGCGCCGCGCTGCCCTGGCCCGAGCCCCCGACCGCCCCCGGTGCCAAGGAGGCCAAGGCGCACCGCCCCGGCCGCAAGGCGGGCGCCCTGGTGGTGCTGGTGGACGGCGAGCTCGCCCTGTACGTCGAGCGCGGTGGCAAGTCCCTCCTGGCCTGGCCGGAGGACGACGCCACCCGGGCCCAGGCCGCCGCCGCCCTCGCCGGCGCCGTCCGGGCGGGCGCGCTCGGCAGCGTCACGGTCGAACGGGCCAACGGCGAGCCCGCCCTCGGCTCGGCGCTCGGCGCCGCCCTGGAGGAGGCGGGCTTCCACGCCACCCCGCGCGGCCTGCGCCTGCGCCCGTGAACACCCGGGACCCGGCGCCCGGGAACGCCGAAGGCCGCGGAGTCAACGACCCCGCGGCCGTCCGCGCACTAATCACCCGATCGGTGGCGTCCGCGCCTCCGCCCGGCCCGCCGACCCGCCCGCCGTGCGGCGGACCGGTCCGGTCGCGCTCCGGTCGGCGTGGACGGGGATCAGACCGAGCCCCCAGCCGCCGGCCGCGAGCAGGCCGAGCACCGCGCCGTCGGCCAGCTGCCCCCGGACCACCAGGAGCCACCAGAGCGCCCCGGCCGACAGGACCACCAGGACCCGACCGGCCGACCACGGCACCAGGCGCCGCAGCCACGGCCGTATTCGGGCCACCGCGTGCGCCGTCGCGTCTCTCCGCACGACCGCCCTCCTTCGCTCGCCCCGGGCCGTTCTCCTGCGTCGAGCAGGAATCCCGGGAGTGCGAGGCCGGATCAGGCGGCGACCACGTCCATCGCGGCGGCCTTGGGCGACATGGTCGCCCGGTCGGCGCCGGGGGCGGGCAGCGGTACCGGTTCGAGCACCGGCCTCAGCAGATCACCTTCGGAGAGGGTGGCCATCGCCGCAAGTTCGGCGAGCGACAGTTCGTCGCTGACCTCGCGCATGACCTCGGACATCCGGACGTCGAGCGCGTCGCAGATGGCGGAGAGCAGCTCGGACGAGGCCTCCTTCTGTCCCCGCTCGACCTCGGAGAGGTAACCGAGCGAAACCCTGGCGGCCGCCGACACCTCGCGGAGTGTGCGGCCCTGGCGCTGGCGCTGCCGACGCAGTACATCGCCCAGTAGGCGACGGAGCAGGATCATCGGTGCCTCCCTCCTCGGACTGCGGATCGAGATGTCACGCCCCCACCGTACCGCCTTGCCCGCTTCGCGTGCGGGGACCCTGGTCGTGTTCACTCTGGGCTGCAAGGCTGTCCCCCTCCTCGTTCCGGTGTCGTACCCGGGTCCGCGGGCCCCTCGTGGTACCCGTCGCGGGCCGCCCGGCCACCGTCACGCAACTCGTTCGCCACCTGGTTTCTGCCCAACCAGGCTGTTGGATGTAACACGATCCTCCAGCTCTGCCGTCCCCGCACGCCACTTCGGGGCGGACCGGGGTCGGCGGAGGTCCCGACGGACGGGCTCCTAGCGCTCCGGCAGCCGGCCAACGAGCAGCTCCAGCGCGGCGGTCACGGCCCCGTGACGGATTGTGGCACGGCCCCCGGACAGCCGGGGCGAAGTGACCAGAGTTCCCCCCGGACCGGCGACCGCGAGGTGTACGGTGCCCACCGGCTGCCCGTCCTGCGGTTCCGGCCCGGCCACCCCGGTCGTCGCGAGCCCGTACGTCGCCCCCAGCAGCCGCCGGACGCCCTCGGCCATCTGCCGGGCCACCACCGGGTGCACCGGCCCGTGGACGTCGAGCAGGCCCTCGTCCACCCCGAGCACCGAGGCCTTCAGCTCGGTCGCGTACGCCGTCACCGACCCCCGGAACGTCGCGGACGCCCCCGGGACGTCGACCAGCGCCGCCGCCAGCAGCCCGCCGGTCAGCGACTCGGCGACGGCCACCGTGCTGCCCTCGCCGCGCAGCGCCGCGTGCGCCCGCTCGGCCAGCGCGAAGTCCCCGCTCGCGAAGTCCCCGCTGTCCCCGCTCACGATGTCCGCAGCTGTCCGCCCCGCAGCCGTGTGGTCCGTCACCAGGCCCCCTCGTTCACCGGTCCGCGCGCTCCGCGGCCAGTCCCTCGCGGCGCAGGCGCAGCGCCTGCCCGATGTAGTCCAGCGCGGTGCCGACGGTCAGCAGCACCGCCAGGCCCATCAGCACGGCCCGCGCGGTGGCGAGCCAGCCGGTCAGCTCCAGCACGTACATGCCGACCGCGATGCCCTGCGTCAGGGTCTTGAGCTTGCCGCCGCGGCTGGCCGGGATGACGCCGTAGCGGATCACCCAGAAGCGCATCAGCGTGATGCCGAGCTCGCGGGCGAGGATCACCGCGGTGACCCACCAGGGCAGGTCGCCGAGGACCGACAGGCCGATCAGCGCCGAGCCCATGATCGCCTTGTCGGCGATCGGGTCGGCGATCTTGCCGAAGTCGGTGACCAGGCCCTTGCGCCGGGCGAGCTCGCCGTCGAACAGGTCGGTGATCATCGCGATGGCGAAGGAGGCCCACGCCACCGAGCGCCACTTGGGGTCGTGCCCGCCGTCGGCGAACAGCAGCGTCACGAAGACCGGCACCAGCAGGAGCCGGAGCATCGTGAGCATGTTGGCGATGTTCCAGACGGTCGGCGCCGGCGGCAGCGCGGCGGCCGGTCTGTCCGGGTGGGCCGCGGGCGGGGCGCCGGGCCCCTTGGTCATTGCCCGGCTCCCGGGGCCTTGGCCCCAGAAGGACTGGACAGTCGCACCGGCTCCAGCGCCTCGGCGATCAGGTCGACGCCCTCGCTGGCCACCACCTTGGCCCGCCAGAACTGGCCGACCTGCGGGTCGTCGACGCCGGTGAGGGTGGTCAGGCCGTCCGTCTCGGGGGCCTGGTGGGCGGCGCGGCCCTCGACCACGTCGTCCTCGACCGACTCGATCAGGACCTCGACCTCCGTCCCGATCCGCTGCTCGGCGCGCTGCGCGGTCATCTCCTCGGCGAGCCGGCTGAGCCGGTCCAGCCGGTCGGCGATGACGTCCTCGGGCAGCTTGCCGTCGTAGGTCGCGGCCTCGGTGCCGTCCTCGTCCGAGTAGCCGAAGACGCCGATCGCGTCGAGTCCGGCGTGCGTGACGAAGCGCTCCAGCTCGGCGAAGTCCGCCTCGGTCTCGCCGGGGAATCCGACGATGAAGTTGGAGCGGGCGCCGGCCTGCGGGGCCTTGTCCCGGATGGTCTTCAGCAGCTCCAGGAACTGGTCGGTGGAGCCGAAGCGGCGCATCCGGCGCAGCACCGCGGGCGCCGAGTGCTGGAAGGACAGGTCGAAGTAGGGCAGCACGTCGGCGGTGCCGGTCATCGCGTCGATCAGGCCGGGGCGCATCTCGGCGGGCTGCAGGTAGGAGACCCGGACCCGCTCGACGCCGTCGAGCTCCGCGATCTCGCCGAGCAGCGTCTCCAGCAGGCGGATGTCGCCGAGGTCCTTGCCGTACGAGGTGTTGTTCTCGCTGACCAGCACGATCTCGCGGACGCCCTGCTCGGCCAGCCACTTGGCCTCGTTGAGGACGTCGGAGGGGCGGCGGGAGATGAACGAGCCGCGGAAGGCCGGGATGGCGCAGAAGGAACATCGCCGGTCGCAGCCGGAGGCGAGCTTGACCGAGGCGACCGGGTTGTCGTCCAGCCGCTTGCGCAGGGTGCGCGGGCCGGAGGCGGGCGCGAGGCCCTCGGGCAGGTCGTCGATCGGCTCGGCGGGGGTCTCGGCGGGCCCGTGGCCGGGCAGCGCGACGGTCTCGGCGGCGGACTGCCGCTCGGCCGGGCTGATCGGCAGCAGCTTGCGGCGGTCGCGCGGCAGGTGCGGGGCGTGGTGGCCGCCGGAGAGGATGGTCTGGAGGCGGTCGGAGATGTCGGCGTAGTCGTCGAAGCCGAGGACCCCGTCGGCCTCGGGCAGCGCGTCGGCGAGCTCCTTGCCGTAGCGCTCGGCCATGCAGCCGACCGCGACGACGGCCTGGGTGCGGCCGTGCCCCTTGAGGTCGTTGGCCTCCAGCAGGGCGTCTACGGAGTCCTTCTTGGCGGCCTCGACGAACCCGCAGGTGTTGACGACGGCCACGTCGGCTTCGGCGGCGTCGTCGACGAGCGACCAGCCGTCGGCCTCCAGTCGCCCGGCGAGTTCCTCGGAGTCCACCTCGTTGCGGGCGCATCCGAGCGTGACAAGGGCGACAGTACGGCGTTCAGGCATAGGCCCAAGATTAACGCGCGGCTCCCGGTGCCGTTCGCCCCGGAGGCCGCGCGCCTCGATAACACGATCTTCTGCGGGTCCGCCCCGGTGCCGGTGGTCAGCCCGCCTGCGGGTCTCCGGGGGTGTACGTGACGTGCACCACCTGCCCGTCCTTGCCCAGCAGACCGAGGTCCTTGCCGTTGACGTACGCGTGCACGGCCCCGCCGTTGCCGAGCACGAGCTTGATCTGCTTGGGGTCGGTGAAGGTCTGGTCCTGGCCGTCGCTGATGTTGTTCTGGAACAGCGACTTGCCGTTGCCGTCTATGGCCGAGACCCAGCTGGTGCCCTCGGCGACCAGCTTCACGGTGACCTTGTCGGCCGGGACGGCGGCAATCGCCGCCGCGCTCGGCGCGGGGGCCGGGGGCTGCACGGAGGGCGAGGGCGCGGGGGCGATCGAACCCGTGCCGGTGCCGCTGGGCAGCGGCGCGCTGGCCGAGCCGGTGCCGGTGTGGCCGCCCTTGCCGCTCACCAGGTTGAAGCCGATCAGGGCGACCACCGCGACGATCGCGGCGACCATGGCGGCGGTCCAGTTCGGCCGGCCGCGCGAGGGCACCTTGATCGGGCCGCTCTCGATCAGCTGGGTGGGCCGCTTGGAGGCCGGCGAGCCGCCGTGCGCGGCGTCGTAGCGGGCCACCAGGGCCTCGCCGTCCACGCCGACCTCGCGGGCGATGGCGCGGATGTGCCCGCGGGCGTAGAAGTCGCCGCCGCAGCGGCCGAAATCGTCCTCCTCGATGGCATGCACGATCGGCACCCGGACCCGGGTCGCCGTACTCACCTGGTCCACCGTGAGTCCGGCCTCCAGCCGGGCGGCGGACAGCACCCGGCCGATGCTCGGGGCATCGGCCGCCTGCACCGCGTCGCTCGGCTCTGCGGACGACGGGGCGTTCTCGCGGTCGGGGGACTTGCCGATGGTCACGGGGCACGCCTTTCGAGCGGATGGCCACCTGCTGGGGAACAGTCTAGGGGCGTGGACGGATCGAATCTCAAGCGGAACAGGCCCGAATGCGCACACCCGCCCCGGTCGGGGACGGGCCCCGTCGACGGCCGGTCGGCGGGGTCGCGCAGGGGGAGCACGGTGATCGCTTTCCGGCCATTGACGCGGTGCGCTGACGTTCGGTTCCCGCCATGGCGCCTACCCTCCTCCGAACGAGTGACACCTCGTCGGGGACACCGGCTCCCGTGCCCGGCCGTCAGCCGCGCAGGGTCACCAGCACCCCGTCCAGCTCGTCCGGTTTCACCAGGACGTCGCGCGCCTTGGAGCCCTCGCTCGGGCCGACGATCCCGCGCGACTCCATCAGGTCCATCAGCCGGCCCGCCTTGGCGAAGCCGACCCGGAGCTTGCGCTGGAGCATCGAGGTCGAGCCGAACTGGGTGGAGACCACCAGCTCCGCGGCCTGGATCAGCAGGTCGAGGTCGTCGCCGATCTCCTCGTCGATCTCCTTCTTCGGCCCGCCGCCGACCATGACGTCGTCCCGGTAGCGGGCGGCCAGCTGGTCCTTGCAGTGCTGCACCACCGCGGCGATCTCGGCCTCGGTGACGAACGCGCCCTGCATGCGGACCGGCTTGCCGGCGCCCATCGGCAGGAAGAGCGCGTCGCCCTTGCCGATCAGCTTCTCGGCGCCGGGCTGGTCCAGGATGACCCGGGAGTCGGCCATCGCGGAGGTCGCGAAGGCCAGCCGGGACGGCACGTTGGCCTTGATCAGACCGGTCACGACGTCCACCGAGGGCCGCTGGGTGGCGAGCACCAGGTGGATGCCGGCCGCGCGGGCCAGCTGGGTGATGCGCACCACCGAGTCCTCGACGTCGCGCGGCGCGACCATCATCAGGTCGGCCAGCTCGTCGACGATCACCAGCAGGTACGGGTACGGCGTCAGCTCGCGCTCGCTGCCGAGCGGCGGGGTGACCTTCCCGGCGCGCACCGCCGCGTTGAAGTCGTCGACGTGCCGGAAGCCGAACGCCGCGAGGTCGTCGTAGCGCATGTCCATCTCGCGCACCACCCACTGGAGGGCCTCGGCGGCCTTCTTGGGGTTGGTGATGATCGGCGTGATCAGGTGCGGGATCCCCTCGTAGGCGGTCAGCTCGACCCGCTTGGGGTCGACCAGCACCATCCGCACCTCGTCCGGGGTGGCCCGGGCGAGGATCGAGGTGATCAGGCAGTTGATGCAGGACGACTTGCCCGCGCCGGTCGCGCCGGCCACCAGGATGTGCGGCATCTTCGCGAGGTTGGCCATCACGGTGTGGCCCTCGACGTCCTTGCCCATGCCGACGACCATCGGGTGGGTGTCCTCGGCGGCCGTGCGCGAGCGCAGCAGGTCGCCGAGGTTGACCATCTCGCGGTCCCGGTTGGGGATCTCGATGCCGACCGCGGACTTGCCCGGGATCGGGCTGATGATCCGCACGTCCGGGCTGGCCACCGCGTACGCGATGTTCTTGGCGAGCGCGGTGATCCGCTCCACCTTGACGGCCGGGCCGAGCTCGACCTCGTAGCGGGTGACCGTCGGGCCCCGGGTGAAGCCGGTGACCTTGGCGTCGACCTTGAACTCCGAGAACGTGCCGGTGAGCTGGGCCACCACCTCGTCGTTGAGGGCGCTGCGGGGCTTGGCCGGGCCGCCGCGCTCCAGCAGGTCGAGCGGGGGCAGGCTGTAGGTGACGTCGCCGGCGAGCTGGAGCTGCTCCATCCGCACCGGGGCCGGGCCGTGGTCCTCGGGCGCGCCCGGGCCGGCGCCGCGGGCCGCCGGGACGAGGGGCTCCTCCGGCGGGGCGGTGCGGTCCTGCACCTGGTGCATCATGTTCGCCACCGCGGAGGAGGCGGGCACGCCGTAGACCAGCGCGCCGTCCAGGTCGGCGGCGGCGCCGGCGGCGAGGTTGCGGGTGGTGAACGGGTCGTCGGCGTCCTTGTCCAGCGAGACGCGCTCGGGAGCCGCCTCCGCGCCCTCGTCGTCCTCGGGCTGCGGCTTGCGCCGGCGGCGGCGCCGGCGGGCGGCCACCTCGTCGCCCGGGTCCTCGGAGTCGACGGTGAACGGCAGCGCCGACGGGTCGGCGTCCTCCGGCGGATCGGTGGAGAACTCGCGCTCCGGCGCACGCCCCTCGTCGTACTCGTCCTCGGGCCCCGGCTCGACCACGCCGAGCCGCACACCGGCCGCCCGCAGCCGCTCGGGGATGCGGTTGACCGGGGTCGCGGTGACCACCAGCAGGCCGAAGAACGCCAGCAGCAGGAGCAGCGGCACGGCGAGCGCCGGGCCCGCCGCGGCCATCATCGGGGTCGACGCGGCCCAGCCGAGGATGCCGCCCGCCGCCCTTATCCGGGACGCGCCG
>NZ_JBFBDY010000305.1:0-7871 GCF_040683475.1 Kitasatospora sp. NPDC093558
GACTTGGGGCGCGGCCGGGCCCCCGCCTGGGCGCGGGCCGGCGGCCGGCCCTCGGGGCGGCGCTGCTGCGGGGCGCGCGGGGTCCGGGCGGCGGCGGCCTTCGCGGGCTGGCCCTTGGCGGGCTGCTTCGGCCGGGCCGGCTGCACCTTCGCGGCCTGCGGCTTGGCAGACGACGACTTGGCGGACGACGGCTTGGCCGGCTGGGCCTTCTTCGCCGCCTGCCCGCGCGGAGCGGCCCCCTTGGGCGCCGCCGGACGGCGCGGGTTGCCGGAACCGCCCCCGGACGGCTGTCGCGGAGTACTCATGCGCCCACCTCGCCGCGCTCGACGAGGTCCCGTACGCACGTACGGCCGGCTCCCTGGTTCCGCCCGCTCATCGAGCCGCACCCCCCGTCGGTGAGGGCGCCGGGGCGCCCGGGTTGATCTGGACGACGGAGTCGCCCGCGGTCGCCGTCGGTGCCGGGGCGCTCGGCTGGGAGCTCGGCGACGGCTGTTGCTTGGTCGGCCACGGCTCGGCCGTCGACCGCTTCACCGGCGGGCTGTCCTGCGCCGGGCCCGGCTTGCCGAGCACCTTGCCGCCGTTGCCCAGGTCCAGGAACGCCATCCCGCCGGCCGGGATCATGCCGAGCTCGGCGGCCCGCCTGGCCAGCGCGTCCGGCGCGGAGTTCTGGTCGATCTGGTGCTGGAGGCTCTGCTGCTCGTCGGTCGCCGCGGTGGTCTGCCGCTGCAGCCTGGACAGCTCGAACGAGCCCTCGTTGAGCGCCGTGTTCAGCGCCAGCAGCCCGAGCAGCCCCGCCGCGAGCAGGACCACCACCAGGACGGCGAAGGGCGTGCGCCCCCGGACGGGGCGCCGCCCCGGCCGGACCGTGATACGCGCCCTGCCCTGCCCCGGGAGTGCTCCGCTCCCCGCCCGGACCCCACCGGCCACCGGCCCCACTGCTCTCCTCCGCCCTTCGGACCGCCCCGGGACCTGCTCAGCCCCGCTTCTTCCGGTCCCTGATCCTCTCCGCCACCCGCAGCCGCACGGGCGCGGCGCGCCGGTTCTCCTCGATCTCCGCCTCGGTGGCCAGCTCGGCACCGCGGGTGATCAGCTTGAGCCAGGGCTGGTGCTCCTCGGGGACGAACGGCAGTCCCGGCGGCGCCGTGCTGGTCGCCCCGGCCGCGAAGTACTGCTTCACCAGGCGGTCCTCCAGCGACTGGTAGGACATCACGACGATCCGGCCGCCGACCGCGAGGGCGTCCAGCGCTCCCGGGATGGCCCGGTCCAGCACCTCCAGTTCGCCGTTCACCTCGATCCGCAGGGCCTGGAACGTCCGCTTGGCGGGGTTCCCCCCGGTGCGCCGGGTGGCGGCCGGGATGGCGTTGCGCACCAACTCGACGAGACGCGCGCTGTTGGTGAACGGTTCCTTCTCGCGTTCCCGCACGATCACCGAGGCGATCTTCCCGGCGAACCGCTCCTCGCCGTAGAACTTGAGGATCCGGGCCAGCTCGCCGTGGCTGTAGGTGTTCAGCACCTCGGCCGCGCTGATCCCCCGGGTCTGGTCCATCCGCATGTCCAGCGGGGCGTCCTGGGCGTACGCGAAACCGCGGTCGGCCTCGTCCAGCTGCATCGAGGAGACGCCGAGGTCGAACAGCACGCCGTCGATCCGGTCGATGCCCAGGCGCTCCAGCACCTCGGGGATCTCGTCGTACACCGCGTGCACCAGCGTGGCCCGGTCGCCGAACGGCGCGAGCCGCTCGCCGGAGAGCTTGAGCGCGGCCGGGTCGCGGTCCACCGCGATCAGCCGGACCTCGGGGAACTGGGTGAGCAGCGCCTCGCTGTGCCCGCCGAGGCCGAGGGTGGCGTCCACCACCACGGCGCCGGGCCGGGAGATCGCCGGGGCCAGCGCGTCCATGCACCGCTGCAGCATCACGGGGACGTGCTTGGGTCCCGGCTCATTGGTGGTCATGCGCGGTGGCGCCCTTCCTCGGTGCGGAGCAGCCCGATGTCCGGGAGCTTCGACCATTCTCGCCCACCGCCGGGAGCGGGCACGACACGGCCCGTGGTCCCCGCCCGCTCGAGGGGAAGGACATGACCGCCGGGCGCCGGGGAAGGTGCGCCAGGAGGACACGGAGCGGGTGGAGGCCACGGGCCGGGTCGGGCCGGAGCAGCGGCCGGGAACGCCCTGTTGACGGGCTCCGGCGGGTGTGCTCCACTGCGCCGCAACTCTATCGCGCGGGCACCGCCAGTCAATGGCCCGCTCCGGCGCACCACCCGGGCGGCGGTACGGATCACCGCAGGTCGCGGCCGTCCCGGTGGTCGGTCGCGGACGGGCGGAGCGGCTGCGGCGCCCGGTCGCGCGCCCCGGCCGCGCGCGGTTCGGGACCAGGCCGGACAAACCCGTCCGTTGTGGCTATGCGCTCGGTCACAGCGCCGCGTTCTGTAGCTCTCCGCCCCACCGCGGCCACCCGAATCGCACTAACGTCGCCCCCATGACAGTGACCCCCGACCGGCCCACGCCGACCGCCGCTGCCGATTCCGAGACCCCCACCATCATCGACCGCTTCGTGGCGGCCAACCGCGACTACGCGGTCACCTTCCACGACTGCGGCATGGACGCCCGTCCGGTGCAGAAGATCGCCGTCGTCGCCTGCATGGACGCCCGCCTCGACCTGTTCGCGGCGCTCGGGCTCGAACTGGGCGACGCCCACGTCATCCGCAACGCGGGCGGCGTCGTCACCGACGACACCATCCGCTCCCTCACGATCAGCCAGCGCGCCCTCGGCACCCGCTCGATCGCGCTGATCCACCACACCGGCTGCGGCCTGCTCGGGCTCACCGAGGACTTCCGCCGCGAGCTGGAGCTGGAGGTCGGCCAGCGCCCGCAGTGGGCGGTCGAGGCCTTCGTCGACCTGGACGGCGACGTCCGCCAGTCCATGCAGCGCGTCCGCACCTCCCCGTTCCTGCTGCACACCGACGACGTCCGCGGCTTCGTCTTCGACGTCCACACGGGCCTGCTGCGCGAAATCCACTGACCCGGCGCCCCCTGTCCCCCAGTCAACGGCGCCTGGGCGACAGGGTGACTTCCGCGCCCCCGGCGGGGGAGAATGCGCCTGCCGGTTGACCTCGAACCACCTGGGGCGGCCGGGCCGCAGGCCGCTGTCCCGGCGCCGGATCCCGCACGGAACCGCCCCTGGAACGGCCGCGTCAAGCATGGGGTGGGGGCCGGCCTCGGGGTGAGGCGGGCACGGTGTGCCAGGGAGCGTAACGGGTGACGAGCTACAGCGATCAGGCCGGTGTCGGCAGTTCTTCGGGGGGCGCCCACGGGGCGGACGGGTACCACCGGGTCGGCCTGCCCGAGCTCGCCGCGGTCGTGGACCGGGTCCGCGGCAACATCGAGAGCGTGATCGAGGGCAAGCCGGAGGCCGTCCGGATCGCCCTGACCGTCCTGCTCGCCGAGGGCCACCTGCTGCTGGAGGACGTGCCCGGCGTCGGCAAGACCATGCTGGCCAAGGCGCTCGCCCGCTCGGTCGACTGCACCGTGCGGCGCATCCAGTTCACGCCCGACCTGCTGCCGTCGGACGTCACCGGCACCAACATCTACGACCAGCACCAGCGCGACTTCGAGTTCCGTCCGGGCGCGATCTTCGCCCAGATCGTGGTCGGCGACGAGATCAACCGCGCCTCGCCCAAGACCCAGTCGGCGCTGCTGGAGTCGATGGAGGAGCGCCAGGTCACCATCGACGGCACCAGCTACGAGCTGCCGTCGCCGTTCATGGTCGTCGCCACCCAGAACCCGGTCGAGATGGAGGGCACCTACCCCCTCCCCGAGGCCCAGCGGGACCGCTTCATGGCCCGCATCTCGATCGGCTACCCCAGCCCCGAGGCCGAGTTCGCGATGCTCGACGTGCACGCCGGCGCCAACCCGCTGGCCGACCTCCAGCCGGTCGCGCACGCCGCCGACATCCTCAAGCTGATCGACCTGGTGCGCACCGTGCACATCGCCGACCCGGTCCGCCGCTACGCCGTCGACCTCGTCGGCGCCACCCGCTCCAGCCACGAGCTGCGCCTGGGCGCCTCACCGCGCGCCACCCTGCACCTGGTCCGGGCCGCCCGCGCCGCCGCCGCGCTGGACGGGCGCGACTACGTCACCCCGGACGACATCCAGCGCCTCGCCGTCCCGGTCCTCGCGCACCGCCTGATGCCGACCGCCGAGACCCAGCTGAGCCGCCGCACCTCCGAGCAGATCGTGGCCGACCTCGTCGCCCGGCTGCCGCTGCCGCGCCCGCAGGGCGGCCCGGCCGGCCGGAGGGGCTGAGGTGTCGCCGTCCGACTCACCGTCGGGCCTGCGGGCCGGCCTGCGCGGCCTCACCACCCGGGGCCGCTCCTTCCTCGCCGCCGGGCTCACCGCCATGGTCTGCGCGTACCTGCTCGACCAGGACGCCCTGCTGCGGGTCGGCGTGCTGCTCGCCGCGCTGCCGCTGGCCGCCGCCCTGGTGCTGGCCAACACCCGCTACCGGGTGGCCAGCGGACGCCGGCTCAGCCCGCACCGGGCGATCGCCGGCCAGGAGGCCAGGGTCCACCTGCGGGTCGACAACATCTCCCGGGTGCCCACCGGGCTGCTGCTCCTGGAGGACAAGGTCCCGTACGTGCTCGGGCCGCGCCCGCGCTTCGTGCTGGACCGCGTCGAGCCGCGCGGCAACCGCGAGGTCTCCTACCGGGTCCGCTCCGACCTGCGCGGGCGCTACGAGCTCGGGCCGCTGCAGCTGCGGCTGTCCGACCCGTTCGGGATGTGCGAGGTGAACCGTTCGTTCAACGCCTCCGACGTGCTCACCGTCGTCCCCCAGGTCCAGGCGCTGGCGCACGTGCGGCTGAGCGGCGAGTGGCTCGGGCAGGGCGAGAGCCACTCCCGCACCCTCGCGCTGGCCGGTGACGACGACGTCATCCTGCGCGAGTACCGGCCCGGCGACGACCTGCGCCGCGTGCACTGGAAGTCCACCGCCCGCTACGGCGAACTGATGGTCCGCCGCGAGGAGCAGCCGCAACGCGCCCGCGCCACCGTGCTGCTGGACACCCGAGAGATCGCCCACCGGGGCAGCGGCCCCGCCTCCTCCTTCGAGTGGGCGGTCAGCTGCGCCGCGTCCGTCTCCGTCCACCTGCTGGAGCGCGGCTACCAGACCCGGCTGCTCACCGACACCGGCCAGTGGGTCCCCGGCCCCGGCGCGGGCGGCACCAACGCGGCGGCCGACTCCTCCGGGCTGATCCTGGACGCGCTCGCGGTCGCCGACCTGTCCGACGGCGGCGGGCTCTCCCGCGCCGAGGAGCCGCTGCGCGCCGGCGGCGAGGGCCTGCTGGTCGCCGTCCTCGGCGAGCTCGACGAGTCCCAGGCCGCCCGGCTGGCCCGGCTGCGCAGCCGCACCGGCGGCGCCATCGCCTTCCTGCTCGACACCGGCACGTGGAGCGGTCTGCGGCTGCTCGCCCCGGAGACCGGCGGCGACGAGTTCCGCGCCCGCGCCCGCCAGCTGCGCGAGGCCGGCTGGACGGTCCTGCCGGTGCGCGCCGGGGACTCGCTCCCCGACCTGTGGCGGGCCGCCGAAGGCGCGACGACCACCGCCCCCTACCGAGAAGAGGCCGGCGCGTGACCACCCGGGCCAAACTGACCGTCTACGCGGCGCTGGCCACCGCCCTCGCCTCGCTCTGCCTGACCCCGCTGCTCACGACCAAGAGCTGGATCACCCACGCCTTCCTGGTGATCGCGGTGATCGCCGCGGTCGGCGCGGGCCTGCGCCGCTCCCCGCTGTACCGCTGGACGGTGCCGCTCGGACAGCTGCTCGCCCTGGCCTTCCTGCTGCTGATCGGCTTCGCCGACTCCGGCGTCATGTGGGGCGGCCTGGTGCCGGGGCCGGACTCGCTGAGCTCCCTCGACCGGGTGTTCGGCTCCGGCCTGGACGACATCCAGCAGTACGCGATCCCGGCGCCGCCCAACGCGGGCCTGCGGCTGATCCTGGTCGGCTCGGTCGGCCTGATCGCGCTGATCGTCGACACCGTCGCGGTGACGTACCGGCGCTCGGCGCTGGCCGGGCTGCCGCTGCTGGCGCTGTACTCGGTCGGCAACGGCCTGGCCGGCGACCACGGCAGCTGGATCTGGTTCGGCCTCGCCGCGGCCGGCTACCTGGTGCTCCTGTTCGCCGAGGGCCAGGACCGCGTCTCGCGCTGGGGCCGGATCTTCCGCGGCACCTCGCGCGGCACCGAGAGCTCGGGTTCGGTCGGCCTCGGCGGCCAGCAGGTCGGCATCCTGGCCCTCGCCATCGCCATGCTGCTGCCGGTCTTCCTGCCGCACTGGGAGTCGGGCCTGCTGCACTCCGGCTCCGGCAGCAGCATCGGCACGGGTGCGCTCGGCGCGGTCACCAGCCTCGACCCGCTGGTCAGCCTGCAGGCCGAGATCACCCGGCCCACCGACACCGAGCTGCTGCGCTACAGCCTGGACAGCGACATCGCCGACCAGACGTACCTGCGCACCGGCTCGCTGGACGTGTTCGACGGCACCAACTGGAAGCTCGGCTCCACCACCGTCGGCGACGTGTCCGCGGCCTTCCCCCCGCCGGAGGGCCTGCGCGACGCCAACGTCCCGCAGATGACGGGCGACTTCAAGGTCAGCGAAGGGCTGGAGAAGAGCTGGCTGCCGATGCCCTACCCGGCCGTCTCGGTCCAGCTGCCCCACCCCAACGAGTGGAAGCTCGACCAGCTGACCCGCACCGTGATGCCCACCAACGACAAGGCGATCAAGGGCCTGCACTACAAGGTCACCGCGCTGGACGTCCGGCCCACCGCCAACGACCTGCGCGACGCGCCCGCCGTGCCCCAGAACATCCGGGACCACTACACGGCCCTGCCGGCCGACCTGCCCGCCGAGGTGGCGCAGGACGCCCAGAAGGTCACCGCCAAGCAGTCGACCAACTACGACAAGGCCGTCGCCCTCGCCGCCTGGTTCACCGGACCGGACTTCCGCTACGACACCAGCGTCAACGGCGGCACCGGCACGGACGCCATCCGCACCTTCCTGCGCGACAAGCGCGGCTTCTGCGTCCACTTCGCCTCCACCATGGCGGCGATGGCCCGCGCGCTGAAGATCCCCGCCCGGGTGGCCGTCGGCTTCACCCCCGGCGACGCCCAGGCCGGCGGCACCTACGCGGTGACCGGCCGGATGTACCACGCCTGGCCCGAGCTGTACTTCTCCGGCTACGGCTGGATGCGCTTCGAGCCCACCCCCAGCCGCGGCGTGCAGCCCCGCTACAACGAGCAGGTCTCCGCCCCGGTCACCACGCCCACCCAGCAGCCGACCGCCGCCGCCACCAGCGACGCGCCCGCGCCCGCGCCGTCCAGCAGCAGGGACTGCGACGCGAAGCTGCGCCAGCTGGGCGAGTGCGGCAAGAAGAACGGCGCCGCCGGCGACACCGGCCAGGACTCCTGGCTGCTCTCCGCGCAGGTGCTCGGCACCCTCGCCGCGGTGGTCACGCTGATCGCGCTGCTGCTCGTGCCGATGCTCTGGCGCTCCGCGCTGCGCCGGCGCCGGCTCGGCGGCGGGCGCCGCCGCCCCGGTGGGGACGGCCCGGCCGAGCTCACCGACGAGCAGGTCCTGGCCGCCTGGGACGAGCTCGTCGACTCCGC
The DNA here is from genome assembly GCF_040683475.1 of Kitasatospora sp. NPDC093558. Lineage (NCBI taxonomy): Bacteria > Bacillati > Actinomycetota > Actinomycetes > Kitasatosporales > Streptomycetaceae > Kitasatospora > Kitasatospora sp. NPDC093558. Next base: position 7,648 of record NZ_JBFBDY010000305.1, read on the forward strand.
CTGGGACCTCGGCATCCCGCCGGACGAGTCGCGCACCCCGCGCGCCGCCGCCCGGCGGATCACCGAGCGGGCCGAGCTGGACGAGAACGCGGCGGCCGCCGCGGGACGGCTGGCGCTGGCCACCGAGCGGGTGGACGTCGACCTGTGCCTGTTCGTCTACGACTGCCTCGACGACAACGGCATTCGCCACGTCGGCCACCTGCTGAACCCCGTCGTCGAACCGC
>NZ_JBFBDY010000306.1:0-7810 GCF_040683475.1 Kitasatospora sp. NPDC093558
GGCGCTCGTCGGCGAGGTGGCGGACCTCGGCGAGCAGAGCGGCGCCGCGCTCCTCGGCGACGGCGAGGCGGCGCTCGGCCTCGGCGGCCCGGGTCTGGGCGGCGGCGGTGCGGGCGTCGGCCTCGCGGGTGGCGTCCTGCGCGTCGCGGGCGGCGTCCTCGGCGGTGCGGACGCGCCGCTCGGCGTCGCGGGTGCGGTCCTCGGCGGCCCGGTAGCGGGCCTCGGCGTCGTCGGCGGCCTCCCTGGCGGCGGTGGACGATTCGTGCAGCCGGTGTTCGGCGCGGGCGAGCCGTTCCTCGGCGGCGCGGGCGCGCTGCTCGGCGACGTGGGCGCGCTCCTCGGCGACCGCCGCCCGGGTGGTGGCCCGGGCCCGGCCGCGGGCCAGCACGCCCGCCGTCGCGGCGGCCAGCGCCGTGGTGATCAGCACGATCAGCGCGATAGGCGTCATTGATTTCCTCGGGGGGTTCCTCGGGGGACTTCCTCGCGGGCGGGCCGGCTCGCGGGCCCGGTCAGTCCCGGTAGCCGATGTCGGGGAAGAGGCGCCGGGCGTGGACGGAGTCCTCGGCTATCTCGCGCGCGACGAGGGCGACCTGGGTCATGGCCTCCAGGACGTTCGGCGCCTCGCCGCCGTCCAGGTGCCGGTACTCGGCGGCGACGGTGAGCACCAGCCGCTCGGGCAGGCCGAGTTCGGGGTGGCGCTGCTCGGCGATCACCCGGCGGGCGGCGTCCAGCGCGGGGATCCCGGCGGTGTGCAGGGCGTGGGCGCGCTCGCGGACGTACGCGAGGTAGGCGATGTGGGCGCGGACGCCGTCGCGGTCGAGCACCGGGCCGTGGCCGGGGACGACGGTCTCGGCGCCGGTGTCGAGGATCCGCTCGCACGCGGCGATGATGTTCTCCAGCGGGCCGGCCCAGTGCGAGGGGTGGTCGCCGGGCTGCTCGGGGGTCGACCCGAAGATGACGTCACCGGCGAACACCGTGCGCCGGCGCGGCAGGTGGACGATCAGGTCGCCGCCGGTGTGCGCCGAGGGCAGGGCGGTGACGTGCACCGGGTGCTCGCCCACCGTGAGTTCGAGCTCGCCGGTGAAGACGGTGTCCGGGCGCACCGGCTCGGTCTGCGACCAGTCGAAGCGGCCGAAGTGCTCGCGGAGGTAGCCGCCGAGCGGCGAGTCGGGGTCGCCGCCCGCGACGAGGGCGTGCTGCTGCTGCGGGGTGGGCTCGTAGTGGATGTGCTCCAGGGCCTCGCGGGTGGAGATCACCTCGGCGTCCGGGAGGACGCCGGCGCCCCAGAGGTGGTCGCCGTTGGCGTGCGTGACGATCACGCGGTCGACGGTGACGCCGTCGGCCAGCACCCGGCGGCTCTCGGCGAGGAACTCCGAGGCCATCGACGGGTCGTAGGGGGTGTCGATCCAGAGCGCGGTCTTGCGGGAGGTCAGCAGCCCGCAGTTCGCCAGTCCCCAGCCCCGCTTCGGGGGCAGCCACACGTGGAGGTCTTCGGCGATCGCGCTCAGGGCGGCACGGTTGATCGTCATGTGCGCGATTATGCCGACGATGTGTCAGGAGCGGGGCAAAACCTGGGCGATCGCTGTGAGTTCATGCCCCAGACGCTCCCGAACCGTCCGGATTCGTGCCACCTGGTCGAGACCAATCGTCTCATCGGGCGGGACGGTACGTGGACACCGCGAACTTATGCCCGAAGAGTCACCCCAGGCGCCGGATCCCCTTGCGCTCACCCGCGCAACGCTCGTACCCCAGCCAGGCGTTGACCGCCAGCATCGGCGCGTTGGTCGTGTCGTTGCTGGTGTACGCGCGCCGGTAGCCCGCCGCCGCCGCGAGCCGCAGCGACTCCAGCTTGGCCAGCTTGCTCAGGCCGCGGCCGCGGAACTCCCGGCGGCAGCCGGTGAACGCGGACCAGTAGCGGTCCACCCCGTCGGTCTGCGCCACGGTGAACGCCGCCGGTTCCCCGTCCACCACGGCGACCACGGTCAGGTCCAGGTCGAGGTCGGGCCGGGCCCAGTCGCCGTGCAGCCACTCCTCGTAGTCCAGGGCGTCCATCGTCACCTCGCCGGGCTCGTCCCGGATGGCGTCCGCCTCCACCAGGAACAGCGGGCGCGGATCGTGCGCCCAGTCGCGGGCCGGGCGCAGCTCGACGCCGGCCGGCCGCAGCGGCGCCTCGGGCAGCGGCAGCGTCAGGTCCCGCCCGCCGAACTGCGCGGTGCGCCCGAGCTCGTAGCCCCGGGCGGCGGCGAAGGCCAGCGAGTCGGGCTCCTCGTCCAGCAAGGTGTGCATCTCGGTCACCCCGTGCGCGGCCAGGTGCCGTTCGGCCGCGGCCAGCAGCGCCGTCGCCGCGCCGCGCCGGCGGAATTCCGGCAGCACGCTGCCGTTGGCGTAGCCGACGCCGGTGGTCGTCGTCCCGAGCGCCAGGGCGCAGCGCACCGCGCCGACCACCCGGCCGTCCAACTCGGCGACGAAGGTGCGGAAGTGCTCGTCGGGGTTCTGCCGGGCGTTCGCCCACAGCAGGGCCTCGGCCGTCCACACCAGGTGCTCGCGCCCGGCGCGGTGGGCGGCCGACACCGCCTCGGCGTCGGCGGGGCGGAAGTCTCGGATCATCGGTCGGGTCTCGGTCATCGATCCGCACGCTATCCGCAGTTCCCGTCCTGCGCCTCCGAATTATCCGTACCCAGGCCACCCCACCTGCGGGGACGGCCCGGGGCGGGCGGTAGGGTCCCGGCTGGACAAGCTCAAATAATGCTCTGAGAAGACCGGGTGGGGCTTGGCAGCCACCCCGCCCGGGGACATTCTCGGCAACACGGCCCACGGGCGGTCCCGGCGACGGCGCCCGCACCACCCGACGGCCCCTCACCCCGGCCCTCCGAAGGGGGCGTACCGATGACTTCCCCTGCACTGAACCTGCCCGCACGGGCGGCCCGCGCCGCCGTCGCCCCGGCCGGCCCGGCCTCCTCGCCCCGGCTCGGCGTCGGCCTCGGCTGGCGCACCGAGATCGACACCGTGGTGGAGCGTCAGCCCGGCCTGGACTGGGTCGAGGTGGTCGCGGAGAACATCTGCACCGGCCACCTGCCCGCCTCGCTGACGGTGCTGCGCGAGCGCGGTGTCACCGTCGTCCCGCACGGCGTCTCGCTCGGCCTCGGCGGCGCCGAACGGCCCGCGCCCGAGCGCCTCGCCCGGCTCGCCGGGACGGCCGCCGCGCTCGGCTCGCCGCTGGTCACCGAGCACCTGGCGTTCGTCCGGGCCGGCGGCCTGGAGGCGGGCCACCTGCTGCCCGTCCCGCGCTCGCGGGACGCGCTGCGGGTGATCGCCGAGAACGTCCGGATCGCCCAGGACCAGCTCCCGGTGCCGCTCGCGCTGGAGAACATCGCCGCCCAGCTGGCCTGGCCGGACGACGAGCTGACCGAGGGGCAGTTCCTCGCCGAGCTCGTCGAGCGCACCGGCGTGCGGCTGCTGATCGACGTGGCCAACCTGCACACCAACCGGGTCAACCTCGGCGTCGACCCGGCCGCCGAACTCGACCGCCTGCCGCTGGAGGCCATCGCCTACGTGCACGTCGCCGGCGGCACGATGGTCGACGGCGTCTGGCACGACACCCACGCCCACCCCGTCACCGAACCGGTGCTGGAGGTGCTGGCCGACCTGTGCGCGCGGGTCGCACCGCCCGGCGTCCTGCTCGAACGGGACGCGGCCTTCCCGCCGCCCAGTGAGCTGGCCGGTGAACTGGACGCGATCCGCCGGGTGCTGGAGGGGAGCACCCGCGGATGACGGAACGACCCGTAGAGGACCTCACCACGGCGCGCGAGCAGCTCGCGCGGCGCCAGGAGGAGCTGCTGGCCGCCCTGGTGGCCGGCGGCCCCGTCCCGCCGGGCTTCGACCCGGCGCAGGTCCGCGCCCAGTCCACCGGCCTCGCCGCCAAGCGGCGGGACACCGTCGCCCGCGTCGCGCCCGAGCTGCCCCGGCTGCTCGGCCCGCGGTACGGGCCGCTCTTCCTCGCCTACGCCCGCACCCACCCGCAGACCGCGGGCTACCACGCGGACGCCCGGGCGTTCGCCGCCTGGGCGCTCACCCACGCGCGTCCGCTGGCCGCCGACTGCCGCCGGGCCCTGGAGCAGTGGCTGCACCCGGCGCCGGCCCGGCCGCCGGGACCACTGGCCCGCCTGCGCCGGGCCCTGCGGCGCCGGTAACTCTCTTCACACCTCGGGGGAACCGCCCATGTGGCACAACACCTACTTCGTCATCCCCGCCGTCCTCCTGGTCGCCGCCGTCCTGTACGTCGACCACACCGCGCGGCGCGTCCGGCACGTCCCCCGCCCGCAGGGCCTGCCCGGCCGCGGCCTCCCGCTGCTGAGCGCCGCGTTCCTGGCCGGTGGCCCGGGGCGGGTCTTCGACACCGCGCTCGTCCGGATGCACCTGGCCGAGCGCGTGGTGATCAGCCGCGGCGGCACCGTCACCCTCACCCACGACCGGCCGTACGACGCCGTCGAGGAGGCGGTCATCCGGGCCGTCGGCCCGAACGGCAGCCGCGACCTCGGCCCGCTGCGCCGGGAGGTGATGCGCTCCCCCGCCGTCCAGTCCCTCGGCGACGAGCTCGCCGACCGCGGCCTGCTGCGCCGCCCCGACCGGCTGGGGGCCGCCCGCAAGGCCCGCCGGCTGCTCTGGCTCGCGGTGGGTGGCGTCGTGCTCTTCTTCGTCCTGTCCCTCCTGCTCGACGACGACGGGCGCGGCGAGCGGCCCGCCCTGTGGGCCCCGGTGGTCCTGCTGGCGCTCGGCCTGGTCACGCTGCTCGCCTCCCGCCCGGCCAAGGGCCGGATCACCCCGGCCGGGCAGCGCCAGCTCTCGCTCATGAACACCGGCAAGCCGTGGTCGCCCGGCTCCGGCGTGTACGGGAACGCGGCCAACGGCGCGGTGCTCGGTGCCCTCGCGCTCGGCGGGCTGGCCGTCGCGGGGGCGGAGCTGGCCAACGAGGAGCTGCAGGAGGCGCTGGTCGGCGCGGCGGTCCAGGAGGCGGCGGCGAAGCGGGCGTTCGGCGCCTCGTCGGGCTCGGGGTCGAGCTGCTCGTCGTCGCTGTCGTCCGACTCCTCCGACTCGTCGGGCTCCTCGGGCTCGTCCTCGTGCGGCGGCGGCACCGCGTCATGGTGCGGCGGCTTCTCGGACAGCGGGACGTCCTCCGGGTGCGGGTCGTCGAGCTGCGGCTCCTCGCCATCGCACAGCTGCGGCTCCTCGTCCTCCCACAGCTGCGGGTCGTCCTCCTCGCACAGCTGCGGGTCCTCGTCCAGCTGTGGGTCCTCGTCCAGTTGCGGATCCTCGTCCAGCTGTGGCTCGTCGTCCAGCTGTGGCTCCAGCTGCGGCTCCTGAGGCCACGGTTCACGTCACAGTTCGGTATCGCGCCCCCGGAAGCCGTTCCCCGGGTCGTCGGCGGCGGCATACAACAAGGCCATGTGGTTGCTGTTCCTCATACCGGCGTGCGTGGCCGCGGTGCTCTCCTGCCTCCGGCTCGTCCGGATGACCGCCACCGCCGACGCCCTCGCCGGGCAGGACGGGCTTCGCCCGCCGGAGGCCGTCGGGATAGGGCTCTACGAGACGGCGTACCTGGCCGGCGGCCCGGACCGGGTCGTCGAGCTCGCCCTCGTCCTGATGGCCGGCCGCGGCCGGCTGCACCTCGCCCACACCGGCTGGACCACCGTCGTCGACCCCAAGGGCCGCAGCCGGCTGGAGCGGGCGATCATCGCCACCGTCGGCCCGGACGGCCAGTGCCGCACCGACGAGCTGCGCCGGGCCATGGGCGAGCACCCGACCGTGCTGGAGATCGGCGCCCGGCTCTCGCTCGCCGGGCTCGCCACCCCGGCGCTGGTCCAGCGCAACACCGTCGTCGTGGTCCGCCAGGTGCGGCACGCGCTGCTGCTGAGCCTCGGCCTGCTCGCCGCCGCCCTCGCCCTCGGGTGCTTCACCGACGGCGACGCCCTCGCCCCGCTCGCCTGGTTCTCGCTGCCGCTGGTGCTCACCTCCGGCACCCTGCTGATGGCCCGGGTGGACGTCTACCCGTACACCCGCTGGGCCTCCCCGATCGGCCAGGAGGTCCTGCGCGAGGTGCGCCCGACCCGCCAGTACGGCCTCGGGGACGACGAGGAGCGCGAACTCCTCACCGCCGTCGCCATGAACGGCCCCGCCGCCCTCGCCGACCCCCGGCTGCGCGCCGCCCTGCGCCCCCACCGCATCTGACGGGCCGCGCCCGCGAAACGCGGACGGGGCCCGCCGCGGCGGACCCCGTCGTCGTCGAGCTCCCGGTCAGACCAGGCCGTTGAGGAGCTCGCTGACCGGCTTGCGGCGGCCGGTGAAGAACGGCACCTCCTCGCGCACGTGCAGGCGCGCGCGGGACGGGCGCAGGTCGCGCATCAGGTCGACGATGCGGTGCAGCTCGTCCGCCTCGAAGGCGAGCAGCCACTCGTAGTCGCCGAGCGCGAACGAGGCGACCGTGTTGGCCCGGACGTCGGGGTAGCCGCGGGCCATCTGGCCGTGCTCGGCGAGCATCGCGCGCCGCTCGGCGTCCGGCAGCAGGTACCACTCGTAGGAGCGGACGAACGGGTACACGCAGACGTAGTCGCGCGGGCGCTCGTCGGCGAGGAACGCGGGGATGTGCGACTTGTTGAACTCGGCCGGGCGGTGCAGCGCCATGTTCGACCAGACCGGCTCCAGCTGACGGCCGAGGCCCGTGCGGCGGAAGCGGTTGTACGCCTCCTGCAGGTCGTCGGAGTCGGCGGCGTGCCACCAGACCAGGATGTCGGCGTCCGCGCGCAGACCGGACACGTCGTACGTGCCGCGCACGGTCACGTCCTTCGCGGCCAGCTGGGCGAAGAGCTCGTCCACCTCGGCGGCCAGGGCGGTGCGGTCCTCGGGCAGGGCGCCCTTGAGCTTGAACACCGACCACATCGTGTAGCGGATGACCTGGTTCAGGTCGCGCGCCTTCTTCTTCTCGGGCTGCTGCTCCGGCTGCCGCTCAACGGTCTCAGTCATGCGCCCATTGTCCTCTCCGTGGAACCTTCCCCCGTCTCCGGGGTCAACAGTTTGTCGAGCGCCGCCACGGCGGTGGCCGCGGAGGCGATGCACGCCGGGATCCCCACGCCGTCGTACGCGGCGCCGCACAGCGCCAGGCCGCCCGCCCCGGCCGCCGCGGCCCGGATCCGGGCCACCCGGTCCAGATGGCCCACCGGGTACTGCGGCAGGCCGGCGTCGAAGCGCGAGACGGCGGTGTCGTACGGGCGCGCGGTGAGCCCGATCGCCTCGCCGAGGTCGGCGAGCGAGAGCGCCACCAGCTCCTCGTCCGCCAGGTCCAGCACCGCCTCCTCGCGGTGCCGGCCCAGCGAGGTGCGCAGCAGGAACGCGTCGGGGGCCGAACGCTCCAGCCAGCCCCACTTGTTGGAGGAGAAGGTCGACGCCTTGATCCGCCGCCCGTCCACCGGCGGCACCAGGAAGCCGCTGCCAGCCGGCACCTCGGCCAGGTCGGCGCGGCGGAACGCCAGGGTGACGAGGGCCATGCCCGCGTACTCGACGGTGTCCAGCTCGGCGGCGGCCGCGGGCACGTCCGTGCGCAGCAGCCGGGCGGCGGCGGGCGCCGGGACGGCCAGCACGACGGCGTCCGCGGCGAGCACCTCGCCGCCGGCCACGACGCGCCAGCCCTCGGGGGTGCGGCGCAGCTCGTCGACGGGGGTGTCGGTGCGGAGGTCCACGCCCGCCTTCACGCAGGCCGCGGCGACGGCGTCCGGCAGGGTGCCGAGGCCTCCGCGCAACCCCTGGAAGACGGGCGTGC
>NZ_JBFBDY010000307.1:0-7802 GCF_040683475.1 Kitasatospora sp. NPDC093558
GGCCGGGCGGGGCGCCCACCAGCGCCCGGGGGCGCCCCGGGCGGCCGACGAAGCGAGGGGTAGCCCAGCCGTGCGCATTGCGAGGTTTTCCGTCCGGGAAGGGAGCCCTGCCGCCGGCAGCGTCTCCTTCGGCGTCGTGGAGGGGGACCCGGCCCAGCCGGAGTCGCTGGTCGTCCACGCCCTGGCCGGCCACCCGTTCGGCCAGCCGCAACCCACCGGCGAGAGCTACCGCTTCCAGGACGTCCGGCTGCTGAGCCCGATGCTCCCCAACAAGATCGTGGCGGTCGGCCGCAACTACGCGGCCCACGCGGCGGAGATGGGCGGCGACGTCCCGGACGTCCCGCTGACCTTCTTCAAGCCGTCCACGTCGGTGATCGGCCCGACCGAGAGCATCGCCTACCCGCCGTTCTCCTCGGACGTCCACCACGAGGCCGAACTCGCCGTGGTGATCGGCCGGATGTGCCGCGAGGTCCCGCTGGACCGGGTGCCCGAGGTGATCCTCGGCTACACCTGCGCCAACGACGTGACCGCCCGCGACGTCCAGCAGCGCGAGGGCCAGTGGGCCCGGGCCAAGGGCTTCGACACCGCTTGCCCGCTGGGCCCCTGGATCGAGACCGACCTCGACCCGGCCGACCTCGCGATCACCTGCACGGTCAACGGCGAGCTCCGCCAGACCGGCCGCACCTCCCAGATGGTCCGCTCGGTCGCCGAGCTGATTGTCCACGTCTCCGAGGCCATGACGCTGCTGCCCGGCGACGTCATCCTCACCGGCACACCCGCTGGGGTGGGCCCCATCAACGTCGGCGACGAGGTCGCCGTCTCCGTCGAAGGCATCGGCACTCTCGCCAACAAGGTGATCAAGCGTGGCTAACACTGACCCGGCCGTCCGGGTTCGCTTCTGTCCCTCCCCGACCGGCAACCCCCACGTGGGCCTGGTCCGCACCGCCCTCTTCAACTGGGCCTACGCCCGCCACAACGGCGGCACGCTGGTCTTCCGGATCGAGGACACCGACGCGGCCCGCGACTCCGAGGAGTCGTACGAGCAGCTGCTGGACGCGATGCGCTGGCTCGGCTTCGACTGGGACGAGGGCCCGGAGGTCGGCGGCCCGCACGCGCCGTACCGCCAGTCGCAGCGGATGGACATCTACGCGGACGTCGCCCGCCGCCTGCACGAGGCCGGCCACGCCTACCACTGCTACTGCAGCACCGAGGAGCTGGACGCCCGCCGCGAGGCCGCCCGTGCGGCCGGCAAGCCCTCCGGCTACGACGGCCACTGCCGGAACCTGACGGACGACCAGGTCGCCGTCTACAAGCTGGAGAAGCGCGAGCCGATCCTGCGCTTCCGGATGCCCGACAAGACCATCGCGTTCGACGACCTGGTGCGCGGCACGCTCAGCTTCGAGCCGGAGAACGTGCCGGACTACGGCATCGTCCGGGCCAACGGCGCCCCGCTGTACACCCTGGTGAACCCGGTGGACGACGCCCTCATGGGCATCACCCACGTGCTGCGCGGCGAGGACCTGCTGTCCTCCACCCCGCGCCAGATCGCGCTGTACGAGGCGCTCGCCGAGATCGGCGTCGGCACCGGTGCCACCCCGCGCTTCGGCCACCTGCCGTACGTGATGGGCGAGGGCAACAAGAAGCTGTCCAAGCGCGACCCGCAGGCCTCGCTCAACCTGTACCGCGAGCGCGGCTTCATCCGCGAGGGCCTGCTCAACTACCTGTCCCTGCTGGGCTGGTCGCTGGCCGACGACCGCGACATCTTCGGCATGGACGAGCTGATCGCCGCCTTCGACATCGCGAAGGTCAACTCCAACCCGGCCCGCTTCGACCTGAAGAAGTGCGAGGCGATCAACGCCGAGCACGTCCGCAAGCTGGCCCCGGAGGACTTCGTCCGCCGCCTGGTGCCCTACCTCCAGGCCCCCGGCCTGCTGCCGGCCGAGCCCACCGCCGAGCAGCTGGACCTGCTCGCCAAGGTGGCGCCGCTCACCCAGGAGCGGATGGTCGTGCTGAGCGAGATCGTCAACATGGCCGGCTTCCTGTTCGTCGCCCCGGACGACTTCGCGGTCGACCCGGACGACGCCGCCAAGGCGCTGACCGCGGACGCCCGTCCGGTGCTGGAGGCCAGCATCAAGGCGCTGGAGGAGCTCGCGGACTTCACCCCGGAGCCGATCCAGGCCGCGCTGCGCGAGGCGCTGGTGGACGGACTGGGCATCAAGCCCAAGTTCGCCTTCACGCCGCTGCGGGTGGCCGTCACCGGCCGCCGGGTCTCGCCGCCGCTGTTCGAGTCGATGGAGCTGCTCGGCCGCCCCGAGACGCTGCGTCGCCTGCGCTCCGCCCTGGACGCCCTGCCGGCCGCCTGAACCGGTCGTCGAGCAGCCCGCGGGCCCGGCTCCGTGCCGGGCCCGCGGCGTACCCGGACGTCATCCACCGGCCCCCCGGACGCTGCCTGGGGTTATCGATTTTGGAGCCAGGGCAGACGTCGGGTAATGTTCTTTCTGCGCCGCCCGGGAGGGAACGGACGAGGGAGCGAAAGCCCCCCGCCGGAGCCGACCGAGAGGCGCAACGCCTGAGAAGAGCTCGCGAGGGTTCAACTCTGGTGGGGTATGGTGTAATTGGCAGCACGAGTGATTCTGGTTCATTTAGTCTAGGTTCGAGTCCTGGTACCCCAGCGCAGTACCGCAGTAACAGTAGTACCGCAGTACAAATGAAGATCAAGCCCCCGTTGTGTAGCGGCCTAGCACGCTGCCCTCTCACGGCAGTAGCGCCGGTTCGAATCCGGTCGGGGGTACTGATCCCGCAAGGGATCACCTGGAAAGCCCCCGTTGTGTAGCGGCCTAGCACGCTGCCCTCTCACGGCAGTAGCGCCGGTTCGAATCCGGTCGGGGGTACTGATCCCGCAAGGGATCGCCAGGAAGCCCCCGTTGTGTAGCGGCCTAGCACGCTGCCCTCTCACGGCAGTAGCGCCGGTTCGAATCCGGTCGGGGGTACCAAGGCAGGAAGCCGGTGGGCTCGCCCACCGGCGCTTGCTTTGTGTTGGGGTATGGTGTAATTGGCAGCACGAGTGATTCTGGTTCATTTAGTCTAGGTTCGAGTCCTGGTACCCCAGCCAGAAAAGGAAGGCCCCGGTTTCCCGGGGTCTTTTTCGTTTTCCGCGCAGCGCTGCGCAGCGCTGCGCAGCATCAAGCAGAACCACGCGGCACCGGCCCGGAAAAGCCCCGAGGGCTCCGATCGTTTTCGATCGGAGCCCTCGGGCCTTTCCTGAGGTTTTCAGCTGCGCCGCAGGGCCTCGGTGAGCCGGTTCGCGGCTTCGATGATGGCCTGGGCGTGCAGCCGGCCCGGGTGGCGGGTCAGGCGCTCGATGGGGCCCGAGACCGACACGGCGGCCACGACGCGGTTGGAGGGGCCGCGGACGGGCGCGGAGACGGACGCGACGCCCGGCTCCCGCTCGCCGATCGACTGGGCCCAGCCGCGGCGCCGGACGCCGCTCAGCGCGGTGGCGGTGAAGCGGGCGCCCTGGAGGCCGCGGTGGAGCCGCTCGGGCTCCTCCCAGGCCAGCAGGACCTGGGCGGCCGAGCCGGCCTTCATCGGCAGGGTGCTGCCGACCGGGACGGTGTCCCGCAGACCGGAGAGCCGCTCGGCGGCGGCTACGCAGATCCGCATTTCGCCCTGCCGGCGGTAGAGCTGTGCGCTCTCGCCGGTGACGTCGCGCAGGTGGGTCAGGACCGGGCCCGCGGTGGCGAGCAGCCGGTCCTCGCCCGCCGCGGCGGAGAGTTCGGAGAGACGGGGGCCGAGGATGAAACGCCCCTGCATGTCCCTGGTGACCAGACGGTGGTGTTCGAGTGCGACGGCGAGTCTGTGGGCCGTGGGGCGCGCCAGACCGGTGGCGGCGACCAGCCCCGCCAACGTGGCGGGGCCCGACTCCAGTGCGCTGAGCACCAGAGCGGCCTTGTCGAGAACGCCGACGCCGCTAGTGTTGTCCATGCCCTAAGACTGCAGTCTCATTCCGCGAGACGCAAGTTCAATCTCGCGGGAAAAGCGCCACTCTGGATAGCAGCAGCCCGGGAGACATCCAGGATGGGGCCTCGACAGAGTGTCCGCATCGTGGACACCGATCCGGCGTGCCGGTCGCGCGAAGCGCTCCGCACCATGGGCGGCGACAGCTTTGACCTCGACGACACGAGTAGGCCGGCAACGCGGCCGGCTGGAGGGAACCCGATGGGACGGACACTCGCAGAGAAGGTCTGGGACGACCACGTCGTGCGGCGCGCGGAGGGTGAGCCCGACCTGCTCTTCATCGACCTGCACCTGCTGCACGAGGTCACCAGCCCGCAGGCCTTCGACGGCCTGCGGCTGGCCGGCCGCCCGGTCCGCCGCACCGATCTGACGATCGCCACCGAGGACCACAACACCCCGACCCTGGACATCGACAAGCCGATCGCCGACCCGGTCTCCAAGGTCCAGCTGGAGACGCTGCGCCGCAACGCCGCCGAGTTCGGCGTCCGGATCCACTCGCTGGGCGACGTCGAGCAGGGTGTCGTCCACGTCGTCGGCCCGCAGCTCGGCCTGACCCAGCCCGGCATGACCGTGGTCTGCGGCGACTCCCACACCTCCACCCACGGCGCCTTCGGCGCGCTGGCGTTCGGCATCGGCACCAGCCAGGTCGAGCACGTGCTGGCCACCCAGACGCTGCCGCTCGCGCCGTTCCGCACCATGGCGATCACCGTCGAGGGCGAACTGCCCGAGGGCGTCACCGCCAAGGACCTGATCCTCGCCGTCATCGCGAAGATCGGCACCGGCGGCGGCCAGGGCTACGTCCTGGAGTACCGCGGTTCGGCGATCCGGAGCCTGTCCATGGAGGCCCGGATGACCATCTGCAACATGTCGATCGAGGCGGGCGCCCGGGCCGGCATGATCGCCCCGGACGAGACCACGTTCGCGTACCTCGAGGGCCGCCCGCACGCCCCCGCGGGCGAGGACTGGGACGCCGCCGTCGCGTACTGGAAGACCCTGGGCACCGACGAGGACGCGGTGTTCGACCACGAGATCTTCATCGACGCGAACGAGCTGACCCCGTTCGTCACCTGGGGCACCAACCCCGGCCAGGGCGCGCCGCTGGGCTCCGCCGTCCCGCACCCCGAGGACTTCGCGGACCCGCAGGAGCGCACCGCCGCCGAGAACGCCCTCAAGTACATGGGCCTGGAGGCCGGCACCCCGCTGCGCGAGGTCAAGGTCGACGCCGTCTTCGTCGGCTCCTGCACCAACGGCCGCATCGAGGACCTGCGCGCCGCCGCCGCCGTCCTGGAGGGCCGCCGGATCGCCGACGGCGTACGGATGCTGGTCGTGCCCGGCTCGGTGCGCGTCGCCCTGCAGGCCGTCGAGGAGGGCCTGGACAAGGTGTTCACCGCGGCCGGCGCCGAGTGGCGGCACGCGGGCTGCTCGATGTGCCTGGGCATGAACCCCGACCAGCTCGCCCCCGGCGAGCGCTGCGCCTCCACCTCGAACCGCAACTTCGAGGGCCGGCAGGGCAAGGGCGGCCGCACCCACCTGGTCTCCCCGCAGGTCGCCGCCGCGACCGCCGTCCTGGGCCGGCTGGCCGCCCCGTCCGACCTGACCGCCGACATCGCCGTGGAGGCCTGAGCCATGGAGAAGTTCACCACCCACACCGGCCGGGCCGTCCCGCTGCGCCGCAGCAACGTCGACACCGACCAGATCATCCCCGCGCACTGGCTCAAGAAGGTGACCCGCTCCGGCTTCGAGGGCGGACTGTTCGAGGCCTGGCGCAAGGACGAGTCGTTCGTCCTCAACCGCCCGGAGCGCCAGGGCGCCACCGTCCTGGTGGCCGGTCCCGAGTTCGGCACCGGCTCCTCGCGCGAGCACGCCGTCTGGGCGCTGCAGAACTACGGCTTCCACGCCGTCATCTCGTCGCGCTTCGCCGACATCTTCCGTGGGAATTCCCTTAAAAACGGCCTGCTGACCGTCGTCCTGCCGCAGGAGACCGTGGAGCGCCTCTGGGTGCTCACCGAGAGTGACCCCGCGGCCGAGATCACGGTCGACCTGGAGGCCCGCGAGGTCCGCGCCGAGGGCGTCACCGCGTCGTTCGAACTGGACGACAACGTCCGCTGGAGGCTGCTGAACGGGCTGGACGACATCAGCATCACGCTGCAGAACGAGGCCGACATCGCCGCGTTCGAGGAGACCCGCCCCTCCTTCAAGCCCCGTACCCAGCCGGTCGCCTGAGATCCCTTCAGAACAAGCATTCTGACGATCCGCCGGATGGCCCGCCCCCTCCTCGGGGGGGCGGGCCATCCGTCGTTCCGGAGCACGAGTTAGGGCCGTCGGCCCGCCCCCGATTGCCCATTTGGCTTTGCCCGAGAGGGCCCCGCGCATGCACAACTGCGGGTAGATGGCACAATCAGTGCATGCACCGGCACCATGAACCTCCGTACGCGGGCGGCGAACCCGCGCCTTCGGAGTCCACGGGCCGGGGATCCGAACGCCGAATTGACGAGCGGCCGGACGTCGCCTCCGCACCTGCTGAGGGGCCGGACGACCCGGAAGTCGCAGCGCTCTACGCGCTTGTGGCCGAGCGGTTGAAGCAAGCTCACGACCGTGTGCATGCGCTGAACGTGTCTACGGATGCAAAGACCGCTCTCACCCGTCAACTCCTGATCGTCACCGAGACCGCCAAGCGCGATCTTCCGGAGGCGGCAAGGCGGTTGAGTCGGTTTGTGCATGACCTCGACGAGGGGCGCCCGCCGCTCGGCTGAGGTCGCCGACGCGCAAATCCATTGCGACACTAGGGTGATTCGCGCGTTTGGTAATTGAAAGTCCGCAGATACATACCTAACGTGCGAAAAGAACGGATGGAATCATCCGGCGCCCGTTTCCGAAGGGGAAGACGTGAACAAGGCTCAGCTTGTCGAAGCGGTGGCCGAGCAGCTGGGCGGTCGCAAGGCTGCCGCAGAGGCCGTCGACGCAGTGCTCGACACCATGGTCCGTGCCGTTGTGGCCGGTGACCGGGTTTCGGTCACCGGTTTCGGCACCTTCGAGAAGGTGGAGCGCTCCGCGCGCTTCGCCCGCAACCCGCAGACCGGCGAGAAGGTCAAGGTCAAGAAGACCTCGGTGCCCCGCTTCCGTCCGGGCCAGGGCTTCAAGGACCTGGTCAGCGGCAGCAAGAAGCTGCCGAAGGAAGGCCCCTCGGTGAAGAAGGCCCCCAAGGGCTCCCTCACCCCGGGCAAGAGCGGCGTGGCCGCCACCCCGGCCGCGAAGCGTGCCGCCACCAAGCGCGCCGCCGCCGCTGCCGCCGCGCCGGCCGCCAAGAAGGCCGCCGCCAAGAAGACCGCCACCACGGCCGCCGCCAAGAAGACGGCGACCACCGCGGCGAAGAAGGCGACCGCCACCAAGAAGACCACCACGGCCGCCGCGAAGAAGACCACCGCGACCGCCACCAAGAAGACGGCCGCCGCCGCCAAGAAGACGACCACCACGGCCGCCGCCAAGAAGACCACCGCGACCGCCAAGAAGGCGACCGCCACGGCCAAGAAGACGGCTCCGGCGAAGAAGACCGCCACCCGCAAGACCACCGCGCGCAAGACCACCGCCAAGTAGTCCCACGCGGCGTCCTCGGACGGCCTTCGAGAGAAGCCGTGGCGCACCCGTTTCCGCACGACGCGGAGGCCGGGCCGCCACGGCTCTTTCACGTTCCGGGCGTCCGGCCGGCACCGCCGGCAGGGGGCGGTTCAGGCTTCGGCCGGGTCGGGGAAGGTCTGGAGCGTCACGAAGACCACGCGGCGAGCCTC
>NZ_JBFBDY010000308.1:0-7801 GCF_040683475.1 Kitasatospora sp. NPDC093558
CGGGTGAGGGCCCGCCGTCGTTCATGGCCTCATCATCTCGGGTAGGCCCCGTCCGGCCGCTGGTGGCCGCTGCTGAGCTGGTTGCCCTCGTCGTCCGAGACGGTGCCGAACCACGACGTGCACCACACCGAGACCGAGTCCGGCCAGTACTGCACCTCGAACGGGTGGCCCGGGCCGTGGTCGCCGTACGAGGTGACGATGAAGGTCTCCCCCGGGCGCATCCAGTAGTCCTCGCCGAGCGGCTCGAGGGTCAGCTCCAGCAGCCCCTCGCCGCGGTTGGTCAGCGGCATCCGGCCGGTCACCTCCAGGGCCGAGAAGTCCCAGCCGGCTTCCTCCTCGGTCATCCGGCGGCCACCCGGGCGAGCAGCTTGCGCACCGCGTCGTCGAACGCCTCCGGTGCCTCCAGGGCGCTCAGGTGGCCCACCCCGGGGATGACGGTCAGTTCGGCGTCCGGGCGCAGCCGGGCCATCAGCTCCGCCTCCTCGACGCCCATCAGGGCGTCCTCGGCGCCCGCGACGACCGCGGTCGGCACCCGCACCCCGGCGAGCACCTCCTGCGAGTCGGGCCGGGCCGCCATGGCCCGCTGCGCCCAGGCGACGGCGGCCGGCGGGGCGGCAGCGACCAGTGCCTGCACCCGCTCGACGAGGTGCTGCGAGTCCGGCCCGAGCTGGCCGGCCGCCACCCGCTCGTCGAGCAGCAGCTGGACGCTGTTCCGGGCGAGGACGGCGGCGGCGATGCGCTCCCGGTTGGCGCGGGCGGCGTCGGTGTCGGCCGTGGCGCGGGTGTTGGCCAGCAGCAGCCCGGCGAGCCGGTCCGGGTGGCGGCGGGCGAAGGCCAGCGCCACGTAACCGCCCATGGAGAGCCCGGCGACCACCGCGCGGTCGATGCCGGCCGCGTCCAGCAGCAGCGCGAGGTCGTCCGCGACCAGGTCCAGCGAGGGCTCGTCGGTGCCCAGCGCGGTGCCGCCGAACCCCCGCTGGTCGGGGGCGAGCACGCGGGCCTCGTCGCCGGTCAGCCCCGGCAGCGCGTCCAGTTGGGCGGACCACATCGCGGCGTTCAGCGGGAAGGCGTGCAGGAGTACGAGGGGCGTTCCGGTGCCGCTCTCGCGCACCGACAATGCTGAGGGGAGCTGGGTCATGGGGCCACCGTATTCCGGTGCGCCCGGCGGGCCCACTCAGCGGGCCGCGATATCCGCTTTGTCCTAGCCTGACAGAGAGTAAGGGAGCGCGAATGATCGAGTTGCACGACCTGACAAAACGTTACGGCAAGACCCTCGCCGTGGACCGGCTCAGCTTCCGGGTACCCCAGGGGGTCGTCACCGGCTTCCTCGGCCCCAACGGCGCGGGCAAGTCCACCACCATGCGCATGATCCTCGACCTCGACAGACCCACCTCCGGCCGGGTCACCATCGACGGCCGGAGGTACGGACAGCTCAGCGAGCCGCTCAAGTACATCGGCGCGCTGCTGGAGGCCAAGGCCGTCCACCCCGGGCGCACCGCCCGCGACCACCTGCTCTGGCTCGCCCAGAGCAACCGGATCCCCGAGCGCCGGGTCGACGAGGTGCTCGCCCTGGTCGGCCTCACCCCGGTCGCCCGCAAGCGCGCCCGCGGCTTCTCGCTCGGCATGGGCCAGCGCCTCGGCATCGCCTCCGCACTGCTCGGCGACCCGGAGATCGTCATGTTCGACGAACCGGTCAACGGCCTGGACCCGGAGGGCATCCTCTGGATCCGCAACCTCATGAAGCGGCTCGCCGGCGAGGGCCGCACCGTCTTCGTCTCCTCGCACCTGATGAGCGAGATGGCCGTCACCGCCGACCACCTCGTCGTCATCGGCCGTGGCCGACTGCTCGCCGACATGCCGATGCCCGAGTTCATCCGGCGCAACTCCCGCTCCGCCGTACGGCTGCGCACCCCGAGCCCGGAGCGCCTGCTGGACGTCCTGGCCGGCGCCGGGATCCGCCACGAGGCCGGTCCCGACGGCTCCTACGAGGTGGTCGACGGCGACCTCGCCGGGCTCGGCGAACTGGCTGCCCGCCACGGCGTCGTCCTGCACGAACTCAGCCCCCAGCAGGCCTCGTTGGAGGAGGCGTTCATGCAGATGACGGCCGACTCGGTGGAGTACCACGCCGGTGACGGTCCCGGCCGGGACGCGGCCGGCGCCCCCGGCGTCAGGGGCGCCGGCTGGCAGCCCGGCGGCGAACGGACGGCCGCCGCGGCCGGACAGGAGGAGAACTGAGATGACGTCCTTCCCCGCGATCCTGCGCTCCGAGTGGACGAAGATCCGCAGCGTCCGCTCGACGGTCTGGACCCTGGCCCTGACCTTCGTCGTCACGGTCGGCATCGGCGCGCTGCTGTCCCTGCTGACCAACAACAACTTCACCGAATTCCGGCGCCACGAGGGCGAGATCCCGTTCGACGCCACCGGCACGGCCTTCTCCGGCATCATGCTCGGCGAGCTCGCCATCATCGTCTTCGGCGTCCTGGCGATCGGCAACGAGTACAGCAGCGGCATGGTCCGCGTCAGCCTCGCCGCCGTCCCGCAGCGCGGCACCCTGCTCACCGGCAAGGCGGTGGTGCTCGGCGCGCTGGCGCTGGCCGTCTCGGTGGTGACGGCCTTCGTCACGTTCTTCGTCGGCCAGGCCCTGCTCGGCTCGCACTCCACCAGCCTCGGCGAACCCCACGTGCTGCGCGCGGTGTTCGGCGCCGCGCTCTACCTGACGATGCTCTGCCTGTTCTCCGCCGGCGTCACGACGATGCTGCACAACCAGACGCTCGCGCTGGGCGTGCTGGTGCCGTTCTTCTTCCTGCTCTCGCCGATCCTCTCGGCCGTGCCGAAGGTCAAGACGCTGGCCCACTACTTCCCGGACTACGCGGGCAGGCGGATGCTGCTCGTGTACGGGGAGCCCGGCCAGCCGTACGGGGCCTGGCCCGGCTTCGCGATCTGCCTCGCCTGGACGCTGGCCGCCCTGGTCGGCGGCGCGCTGGTGCTCAAGAACCGCGACGCGTAAGGGAGTTGCCGGCCGGCCGGAGCCGGTGGCCCGGAGTCAGTACCGCGGAGCGCCGCGGCCTCGCAGCACGTTCGAGGCCCGGCGCTCCCGCGCTCCCCAGCACGCGCGGTGCCAGTGCCGGCGGTCGTCCACCCCCGCGCCGTGCATCGGCCAGGCCACCACGTGGCCGACCCCGGACGGGATCTCCTGGTCGCAGCCCGGGCAGCGGTAGTGCCGCCCGGACGTCCCGGCGACCGTCTGGACCACCCAGTCGTCGCCCTGGTAGCTCTCGGTACGGCGCAGCGAACCGCCCAGCGGGGCGGCCGGTTCGTCCGCCCGGTCGGCGGCGCTCTTGATCCGGTTGCGGCGGGGCGACACGGCGACTACCTCTCTCCAGTGGCTCGGGACCGCTCCAGCCTACGGCCGGACGCGGCCCCCGCGAGCCTCTATCACGGCATCACGCGCCGGTTCGGGGTTTCCGGCGAGATCCACCCGATCTTCCCCGAAATTCATGGTTCGGCGTGCCATTGGCACATGACATCCGATACCCACAAGGGGAACAGGCGGGGCCCGCAGACCCTGCGCGCACCCGAGGAGGCCCACCGATGTCCAAGACCACCGCCCGCGCCGAGACCCGTCGGCCCGTCGGGGTCCGGCCGCCCGCCCCCGGGCCCGTGCTGAGCTCCGTCCCCGCCGTGACGGCCGCCGCCGGCGATCCGCTGCCCGCCGCGCAGCGGGCCGGCGCGTTCCCCGCGGACACCGCGCCGATCCGGGTCGGCGCCTTCATGCTCTCCGCGCAGTTCCCCGGACAGAGCCACGGCGAGGCACTCGACCGCACCGTGCGCGCCGCCGTCGAGGCCGAACGCGCGGGCCTGGACAGCGTCTGGCTGGCCGAGCACCACTTCGTCCCGTACGGGGTCTGCCCGAACGCCGCCACGCTCGCCGCACTGCTGCTCGGCCGCACCCGCCGGATCGGCGTCGGCACCGCCGTCAGCGTGCTGTCCACCGCCCACCCGGTGGCACTCGGCGAGCAGGCCGCGCTGCTGCACCTCACCTCCGGCGGACGCTTCACGCTCGGGGTGGGCCGCGGCGGCCCGTGGATCGACCTGGACGTGTTCGGCAGCGGCGTGGACGCCTTCGAGAACGGCTTCCCCGAGCGGCTGGACCTGCTGCTGCGCTGGCTGCGCGGCTCCCGGGTCGGCGCGGACGGGCCGCAGTTCGCCTTCCCCGAGGTCGCCGTCGTCCCGCGGGCGACCGAGCCGCTGCGCCGCCCCGGGCTGGGCGCCTGGCTGGGCCTCGGCGAGCCTGGCGGCCGGGTGCGCCTGCCGCGTCAGCGCCAGGACGTCGAGGGGGCCGGTGCGGGCCTCGGCGCGGGCGACGAACGTAACCCCGCCGGACGGCCGGTGGCCGGACCGCCGGTGGTCGTCGCGTGCACGTCCCCGGCCGGGGTCAGGCTCGCCGCCGAGCGCGGCCTGCCGATGCTGCTCGGCATGCACTCCGGCGACGACGACAAGGTGGCGATGCTGGAGCTGTACCGGAGCGCCTGGCTGGCCGCCGGACGCGACGAGGAGCAGCTGCGCCGGGTCAACCGCCGGCACGTCGCGGCCGGCGTGGCCCAGGTCGACGACCGCACCTCGACGGCGCGGGCCACGCTGCTGAGCGCCATGCCCGGCTGGTTCGAGTACGGGCTCGGCGCCCACCGCACGGTGGACGGCCGGGAGCGCAAGATGCGCGACCCGCACCAGTACACCGAGCTGCTGTGCGACCTGCACGCGGTGGGCACCCCGAAGCAGTGCGCCGACCGCCTGCTGGCCACCGCCGAACGGACCGGCATCCGCCGCTTCGCGCTGCTCGCCGAGGGCAGCGGCGACCGCGAGGCGACCCTGCACAACATCGCCCGGCTCGGCTCGGAGGTGCTCCCGCAACTGGGCTGAGCCGGCCCGCGCCGCCCCCTCCCCCCGCACCGGGGGAGGGGCCGACGGCGTTCCGGCGCCGCCGTGAGCGGGCCGGTCAGCAGTCCCGCAGTTCCTCGGACTGGTTGAGCAGCTGCTCCCGGACGGACGTGAAGCGGTCGAACCGCGCCTCGTTGGCGTCGGACGGCACGAACACCGCCACCCGGTGACAGTTCTGGAAGGCCAGCCTGACCCCGAAGTGCCGCTGCAGGGCACCCCGGATGGCGTCGCTGGCGAGCGCCCGCAGGAGCTGGCCACGGGCCTGCTCGCTGGGCGGCGGTACCTGGTTGTCGGCGAAGTCGGTGCCGTCGACCTTCGCCTGGGCGACCAGCGAGCTGATCAGGTTCCAGGCGTACGGCAGCGAGACGCGGACGCAGTCGACGAATTCCCGCTCGTCGACCTCGCCCCGCTCGGCCTTTTCGAGCAGGGCCGGTGAGACGTCGAGCGACATGGATTCTCCTCTCGCGGACCGCCCGCGCGCGGCGCGCGGGCGGTGGTGCGTAGTCCAAAAGCTCACAGTGAGGGTGGGCGACATCGCACGGGAGGTCCGGAACAGCGGCGATACGGGCTGTTTCCGGCGCCGTGCGAAGGTGCGGCGGCGCCACTGGACGTGACGTCCCGGACACCGACCGCTTCAGAACAGCGTGGCAGTCAACGGCGGGCCAGGCCGGTGGTTCCTAGGGATTGCTCCGCAAATACGCCGCGGTGCACCAGAATGGCCGGATCCTGTCGGATCGTTCATCTGAAGTCTCCATCCCCGTTGACAGCGGTCCCGCACGCATGCCGTCACACACGGTAGCGACCCCAGCGTAGGGGCGCCAGACCGCGGGAGGCATCCCCGGAACCGCCGAACCTCCATGTTCGCGGGGTTCGCGCTTCCTTCACCCCGTCGTCGCGGAATCGCATCAACTGGCCCCGGTGGGCTAGCGTGGTCGACCGTGCGTCTCGTAATTGCCCGCTGCTCAGTCGACTATGCCGGTCGGCTCTCCGCCCATCTGCCCTCCGCCACCAGGCTCATCCTGGTCAAGGCCGACGGCAGCGTCAGCATCCACGCCGACGACCGCGCCTACAAGCCGCTCAACTGGATGTCCCCGCCGTGCGTCCTCAAGGAGGCCGACGGGGTCTGGACGGTGGAGAACAAGGCCGGCGAGAAGCTCATCATCACCCTGGAGGAGGTGCTGCACGACTCGTCCCACGAGCTCGGGGTCGACCCGGGCCTGATCAAGGACGGCGTCGAGGCGCACCTCCAGGAGCTGCTGGCGGACCGGATGGAGGTGCTCGGCGCCGGCTGGTCCCTGATCCGCCGCGAGTACCCGACCGCGATCGGCCCGGTCGACATCCTGTGCCGCGACTCCGACGGGACGACGGTCGCCGTCGAGATCAAGCGCCGCGGCGAGATCGACGG
This sequence comes from Kitasatospora sp. NPDC093558, assembly GCF_040683475.1. NCBI lineage: Bacteria > Bacillati > Actinomycetota > Actinomycetes > Kitasatosporales > Streptomycetaceae > Kitasatospora > Kitasatospora sp. NPDC093558. The sequence goes on from NZ_JBFBDY010000308.1 coordinate 6,344, forward strand.
CGTCGAGCAGCTCACCCGCTACCTCGAACTCCTCAACCGGGACCCGCTGCTGGCCCCGGTCAAGGGCGTCTTCGCCGCGCAGGAGATCAAGCCCCAGGCCCGTGTCCTGGCCACCGACCGGGGCATCGGCTGCGTGGTCCTGGACTACGACGAGCTGCGCGGCATCGACGACGACAAGCTGAAGCTGTTCTGACGCCTCACGGCGACTTCGTCGACGTCGGCGTGCTCGACGGCGGTGTCGTCGTGGGCGTGCTCGACGGCGGCGTCGTCGTAGGCGGCGTCGAAGCGCTCGGGGAACTGCTCGGCGCCGGCGGCTGGGACGGCTGCGGCCCCGGCGGCTGCGAAGGCTTCGGCCCCGGCCCCGGCGGCTGCACCGGCGGCTGCGGGTCGCCCGGAGCGGGCTGCGAGGGCTGCGGCTGCTGCGGGACGTCCGACTCCGTCGCGCCGGGCGAGCGGCTCGGCTTCTTCGACGCCGACGCGGAGGCCGACGCCGACGCGGACGGCGAGTGCGTCGCACTGCCGCTCGCCGAGGGCTCCGCACTGGTCGCACTCGCCGCCGGGCTGCCGCCCGGGGCGTCCGCGCCCGCCGTCGAGGGCGCGCCGGTACTGGCGTGCGGCAGCGGGACCTGCCCGTTGGAGCCGGTGTCGTCCTGGTCGAGCCGGCTGTGCGGATCGTTGGTCCGCTGCTCCCCCGGCCCGGTGACGCTCATCGCCACCGCCGTGCTGAGCACCCCGAGCGTGAGCACCGCCGCCGACGCGACGGCCACCCGCCGCCGCCTGCCCGACCGCAGCCCGGACGGCACCCTGGCCGCGATCTTGCGGATCACCGGCCCGCGCGCGGGCGCCGCCGCGGCGGGCTGGGCGCCCGGCAATTGGCGGCCCTCGGCCCGCAGCAGGTCGAGCATCCGGCGCGCGGACGCGACCCCGCGCTGCTCGCCGGCGACGGCCCGCAGGGTGAGCGCGGTCTCCAACTCGGCGATCGCCTGCGACGATTCCTGCGCGCAGATCGCGTACACGCCCAACTCGTGGTGGAACCAGGCCTCGTCGGCCTTGGAAGCGGTCCGCCGGGCGGCCTCCAGGCCGAGCTGCAGCGCCCGCTCCCAGGCCCCCCAGCGCAGCGACAGCGCCAGCGCGGGCGCGGCGGCCCGGGCCAGCCGGACGACGGCCTCGTGGCGCCCGGCGGTGCGGTCGGCCAGCAGGACGCCGATCACCACCTCCGCCTCGGCCGCGATCTGCCCGAGCGACACCGAGCTGTGCCCCACCCACCAGGCGAAGTGCTGCGCCGCACCGTCGACACTGCCGCGCGCCGGCCAGTGCGGAAGGAGGAGTTCGAGCGCCCCGGCGGTCAGCCGGTGGTGACCGCCGATGGACACCGCGAGCCCGGCGTCGGCGAGTTCGGCGAGCGCGCTCTCGCCCTGGCCGACGTCGATCAGCGCGGGCAGGTGCGGCGCGGTCGGG